>NZ_ARQF01000018.1 GCF_000384815.1 Halodesulfovibrio aestuarii DSM 17919 = ATCC 29578 | reverse complement strand
GGTATTAGCAGTCGTTTCCAACTGTTGTCCCGTACCAATAGGTAGATTATCCACGCGTTACTCACCCGTGCGCCACTCTACTCATCTCCGAAGAGACTTTCGCGTTCGACTTGCATGTGTTAGGCACGCCGCCAGCGTTCAATCTGAGCCAGAATCAAACTCTCCAGTTTAATAATTCTGTATTGAATTGCCCGTTACCTTAGTAACGAACAACGCTAGCTGATCTCTAAATCAATCCGATTCGCTATTTAATTGTCAAAGAGCTTTCTAAAAGCTCCGCTCGGCCAGTTAGCCTTGCGTCGAGTTGGCGTTTATGCCACCCTGCCGCTAAGCTGTCAACAACTTTCTGAAATTTAATTTCTTCCGTTGTCTGGCAAACCCTTGTCTCGCGGCGTGGAGGAGTGTCTATTCCTTCCGCCATCCGCTGTCAAACTCTTTTTTGAAGTTTTTTTAAAAAACTTTTAAAAAGGTTCAAAACAAGAAACAGAGCTATAAAAGAACAAACGCTACGTTTTGTCGCAACGTCAAAAAGCTTCTACGCAAATGCCTTTTTACCGTCAACAGAAATCTATTTTTTTCTGATAAGCTTATACAGAGGCTCATACCCGCATCTTTTTATACACAATAAATTAAGTACATTAGTGAATTTTGTATATATTTTTTACAGTCGCTTTTATTGCCTTGTGTTTTCTGTATTGATATTAAACTCTACTTCCTCTCAACATAATAACAATACAGGATGGTCGTTTTCCATGACAAAGCGCGAAGCTGAACGCCTAAGGCAAGAATTTGAAAAAGGAGTATATGTAAAGAAAAGCACTACTATTATGTGCATTGTCTTTGCCCTCTTCCTTGGGGTATTCCTTGGAAACCTGCTAACAGTCATATATACGGCGGCTCCCTCCCCTGCGAAACAGACCGCAAAAGTCCAGCAGGCTCAGCCACTGCAATCTCAAATCTCACAAGACCAAGCCTCAAGAATTATTGATTTGGAGCGCCAAACCCGTAACGAACCGACCAACGCCCTTGCATGGCAACAGCTTGGTAACGCGTACTACGATACCAATCACCCTGAAAGTGCTATTGCAGCATACAGCAGAAGCCTGGAACTTGACAGTTCACACGCTGACATATGGACAGATCTTGGCACTATGTACCGTCAAACAGGCCAATATCAAAAAGCCATTGAGAGCTACAACCAAGCACTCCAGCGTAATGCCACACACCCTAACGCTCTTTTCAACAAAGGGATTGTTTACCTGCATGATTTAAAACAAAGAGATAAGGGAATTGCGGCATGGGAAGAACTGCTCGCGTCCAATCCATTTGCTCAGACGCCACAGGGAAAACCACTCAAAGAATTTATTGATGAACACCGAAAATAGCCTTCTTTTGTCTAAAGACGCCGTCGGCAAATGCTGACGGCGTTTTTCTTTTGCATTATAGACATTTATTTATCATCGTTCTATGTTCTTTTTATTTAGCAACTCAGACAACTATAACGGTGAACCATATGCTTGCTACTCTGTTACGCTTCCGAAAAGCGATCTTTTGCTTTGTGTCATGCTGTGTTCTAGTTGCCCTCTGTATACCATCACTTAGCGATGCCCTGAACTCTGGTCACCGGGTGCCCGTTGCATACGATGTTTTTTTCGAAGACACACCGGTCTCTTCTATATATCAAATCGCTGCACCTGAATTTAGCAACGTATTTACCCCGCTGGATCAGACTCCAATCCCATACTCCGTCAAGCGAGTCTGGATTCGCATATCTATTCCAATTGAACAGTTTGAACGCTGGCGTATGAATGGCTTCTTTCCTTTTATGCAGTTCGGCGGTCTAGTTCGTCGCCCGACAACGCTTTTCTATCAACCTGCCAATAATTCACAACGTTGGCAGTCTTCTACGATCTCCCGTTGCCACATCCCGCTTCCAGATGCTTCAAAGGCTAGACTGGCAGAATACTACCTGCGCGTGGAGGGAAAACCAGGACTATGGTTTACACCCGAAATAACGTTACAGAACTCGGCTATGCCGACCTTTGTTCCTTCCTTACTATTCTGGCTTCTTATCGGACTGACCCTAGGTATTGCGGGATTAAATTTCTTTCTTGCCGTATTTACTAGGGCTGAGAGCTGCTTCTGGCTTTGCGTTTATACATTGCTTACAACGACATACTACACGTTTGGATTTTCACCATCCACCGCAGCAGGACTGGAATTTTCTACAGCGTGGACAATTCTTCTCCCCGGTCTGGCGTTAATCATTCTTCCGCATATTGGGCGTAATCTATTTTATAATGGAGAATGCCCGCGTCACATCAACGCACTGCTATGGGGACTCTCATTACTGGGATTGCTTGTTTCCTTTTTCCCACTCATTCCAGGATGTTCAAGTTCACAGCATTACCTCTCCCTATGGCCAACTCTAGCGGTGTTAGGTATTATTCCCGGTTGTGCTGCAATTTCTAAAAAAATTCCTGGTGGAAAAAGATTCACAACAGGCTGCCTGCTTACGGCACTTGGGGGGCTTCTCGCCTTATTGCCTGCGAACACCGCCGATATTGCTGGTATTCTGCAACTTATGCCTTTTGCAGGTGTCGCGATGGGCCTTATGATTTTTACACCGATTGCACTGCACGGTTCTGAACTTCATGCTCACAGCACCATTGACTACAACAGAAAACATCAAGACTTCACACCGGAAAAAATCATACATAAAATAAGTCATGACCTACAGTCGCCACTTACGACTATTGCCAGAATGGGTGAAAAATTACGTGACATTAATATACCCAAAGAAGGGGAGCATGCTCTGCGCACATTGCAATCCGCAACCCATGTTCTGCAACTACAACTGAAAGATTTACTTGACCTGAATAGAGCAGATAACAATAGGTTAACATTACAAAAAAATAGTTTTGATCTGCAGCGAATGGTAAAAGATGCATATCACATCATGTTGCCGCATACCGAAGAAAAGGGTCTATCACTTGCATGGGAGATTGCTCCCAACCTTCCGGTTCATTTTATTGGCGACCCAAACCGACTGATCCAAATCTTATTAAATCTATTGGGAAACGCCGTGCGTTTCAGCAATGCCGGAAAGATAGGTATATACGTCTCAAGTCTGCGATCTTCAGAGGAAACAGTGCAGCTCTTGTTTTCCGTAAAAGATCAGGGACGCGGTATTCCACTACAAAACAAATATGATGTAATGGAACGATTCTGTCAGGAACCTGAACAAAATTCAGGTAAATACTGTGGTTCCGGTCTTGGATTAAGCGTGACAGCAGAACTTGTTCATTTAATGGACGGTTTTCTGTGCATCGAGTCTGAGCCAAATATAGGCACGACAGTCTCCTTTACCATCCGTCTTGAAAGATTTGATAAAGCTGCACGAGATTATCCAAGCGCAATTGTTCATCATTCACTACAAAAAAGTTCCTCAAACGAGCAAGATAAGGAAGCAGTAATCCCCCAACTACTGATTATTGAAACACGGTCTGCGCCTTCTGAATCAATTCAGGAAAATCTTGATCCCGACGTGTTCCATGCTCATAAAGTAACGTCTTTTGATGAAGCTATTACAACATACGAGGCCGCTAACATTGATGCTGTTATTGTTGCAGCAGAACTGACAGAAGACTCCATTACCATTCTGTCACAGCTTCTTGAAGTTGACAAAAATCTTGATTCTCCTTCTACGCCCGCAATCGCCATTGCGAACAGCCCTGTAAGCGCGGAATTACTTTGCGATTCAGGATATGCTGAAGCATTGCCTACACCGGTGTCTAAACCCGACTTACTTGCTGCTCTGAAAAACCTTGGCTTATATAACCTCCCTCTTGAGGTAACCGAGCCTATAGATCAAGATACTGAAGAAACTAATGACGAATACGCAGACAATTTTGAAGAAATTGATGACGTTCCAGAGCTTGAACATCTATCCCTCTCAGGACTGGACATAGCACCAGAGCCAAAGCCAGAGCCAGAGCCAGAGCCAATAAATCTCCTGCCTGAGAATATAGTTCAAGAGACTATTGCAAACGAACCTGTCGAAGATATTGCTACAGCACCTTCTGCCTCTCCCAGTGGCACAAAAGCGTCTGCGGAAATCGCATATGAGCTCCAAAAGACAAAAAACGACGTAGACTCAAACCCAAAAATTTTGGAACCCAACGAACCAACAAAACTTTTATCAGATAAAAATTCTGAAAGTCTCTCTGGCGAAGTAACAGAAAAAAAATTGGACTCCTCGCAGGCGATACTCACGGATAATACAACAGAAGAGTCCGTTACTGCCGTCTCTGATTTTGATGTAGCTGAAGATACTATCGATCTGCATGATGAATACATTTTTGAGGAACTCGAAGAGCCCTCCGCAGAAGAAAGTAAATTTGATGACACCTCACTGCCGACGCCACAAATAATTACACCGGAAGAGGAAGCCTATCTGAAAGAAATTCTTGGTGGCAATGCTGTTATGTCAAAAACCGAAGATGAAGAAACACCAGCACGGGATGACATTCCACTGACTGAAGCTGTTAGCCACCTGACGCTTAACTCTGAAGAAGCGGGACATCCTGCGGAAGTTCTGGACACGTTTTTCCTTCCACAAATCCCTAAAATAATATCACAGCTGCAAGAAACATTTGAAGAAATTTCTATTCAGTTAGAGAAAGGATCACTCGAAGAACTTTTCAACCAAGCAGAAAAACTTCAGCAGCACGCACAAAAATATGCACTCCGCGAAGTCAACAAAATGGCAAGCTGTGTTGCACGCGCCGCTGAAGCAAAGGATCCAAAAGCAATCAGCAATCTTATGACAGAATTAGAGACTACAGTAGTTCAAACGGGTAAAGCGTTACGAAATGTCTACAAACACAGTTCATCAACTGATGACAGGTAAAAAAATTGAAAGATGCGCCCGGCACCTTAGTTACATTCAGATAACAAGAGTAGCAGCACGGCATCGAATATCTGCCTCAAGTCGTTGACAGCCTCAGAGTATCACGTTATCCCCTCTCACCTGTGCGAGTACACACTGGTGCAGGTGATTTGCATACTGACAAATAAAGGTATGAGGCTACCATGAAACGCGATCTTATTCTTGATACTGCTGCACGTCTTTTTGCCGAACGTGGATTTAGCAACACTCCTACCAGTCTTCTCGCCAAAGAAGCTGGTGTTGCAGAAGGAACAATCTTCCGCCACTTCCGTACAAAAGATGATATTTTTCTTACACTTATCACAAACGTCAAAAACCAGCTCATCGAAGATATTGAAAAATATCTTGAAGTACGTGAGCCAGAAAATGCACTGGAAAAAGTAGAATCCGTAATCAAATCTTTTTACGTCTTCGTAAAAAAGAACCACATGGAATTCTCCCTTATTTTCCGGGATGCTCCAACCCGTTACTGTGGTAACAGCGAAGATTTCTTCGTCCAGATTAAAGAAATCTACTCATATGTTACCGGCTACCTTTGCAATTCTATCGATGAAGGAAAACTTGACGGTTCCATCATTGCAGAAATTGATGCTCAGGAAACAGCGGACATGCTTATGGCGACTATGGTCGGCCTTGTCCGTGGCATGCATTTTGGCTTTATTGAGCCATCTGACAACATGCTTAAGACTGTTCTGCGGAATTTCAATAAAATTCTTCACTAGAACAGCCTGCACATACTCACAGTATACGTAGCTTCCGCGCGAATATTTCTGCTGTGAGTACATAAAAAAAAGCCGCTTCATGCGGCTTTTTTTTTATGTACTAATTAAGGTAGACTGAATAATACGTCCCCATCCGTAGCAACTGCCCCCGTAAGGCGGCACAGGCTCCTACTTCATCAAGCTCTTCAATACAACGAACGAGCTTTTTATTATGTTCGTAAAACGTTTTTCGATTAAACGCGACTGCCAAATACAAATCCCGACCTTCTTCAAACATCGGTATCAGATGCACAGAAAGCATAGACAGCATACAGTTTGAGGCCAAGGCAAACAGCTCTTCATAAAAACTTCGTAATACAAGCTTTGTCTCAATGTCCGAATGCAACACCGTTTTCTGTGCCGACACAAGGTTGTGCAGACGTACAATCCCTTCCCCTGTGGCATTTCTAACCACAGCTTCCAGTAAGGCCGTCTCTATGCTGTATTGAACTTGAATAATATCCTGCAGTCGGGAGGTATACGCATACATGCTTTCGCTTCGACTACATGTCTCAAAACACTTCTGTTGGATACACTTCATCTGCTGATACACGGCAACTCCTATCTCCTAGAAAAGATAGAATACCAAAAAAAAGTGTAAGCTCCATTATATTATGTAGTTTCATTAAATAGTGGTGCACACCACCGATCTAACATTTCTATACAAATTTGCTAGTATTTTTCTAGAGTTATACAAAGCAAATGCTATTTTTATTATCTATTATATTTTTTTACAATAAAACACACAGCACAACACTTACACTCATGCAATAAGTCCATCAAAATGCTTCCTTCTCAATAGTATGCAGAATAGTTAATACATCTTTATTTTCTTTTCGTGCAGAGACAATAGCATCTAGTACATAACGCAAGACCGTCATATCTGAAACAGCTCTTTTTTGTTTATCCGCAACACCAATATTTTTATTTTTTGTAAATATTGATGACGGTTCTGTTTTATTTTTTGTTGCTTGGAATGAGTATAATAGAGATAAAAGTTGCTCATTTTCAAATTGAGTCTTGGGTGAGTACTCCCCAAGCAAGTCATACAACAATAAGGCATCATACGGAGACAAAGAATCTGCCGGAAAAATACAACATGGTTCTGCACCACGCTCGCATTCTACGGATGCGGCAAATGCTTCAATAAAGATTGATGGCTCTGTTACCCACTGTTGCTGACGAATTACATCTATTACTTGTTGCTTTTCTCTTTCCGAAAAATCCTGTGAACAATAGAGTACTGAAAGTGCCGCGACCCGGTCTCCCCTGACAAGAAACTCACACACTTCCCGCGCAACATTTTTACGTGTTACCGCTGTAAAAAGCTTGTCCAGCTGAAGAGTCTGCACCCGTTCAGCCTCAACCCTATTCAACAATAAAGCATAACTTTTTTCAGAAATCTCCAACGCGTCTGCGGACACTTTTTCACAACAAGTACAGAGTGCATCCAGACGCTCCTTCGGATCATCCGTTTCGATTCCTCGAGAAATGACGTTATAGGCACTTTCACTTGAACTGCGTAAAAGAATATCCGCCACAAGTTCTGCATCAGCCGTCACGAGCATGTCCTTTCGTTCTGCAAACAAGCGGGAACCGGCGACGGGATTGTAGACAGCCACTTCTGAAAAAAAACTGCATAACAACGCAGAAGTATTTAAACGCTTTTGTCTTTCATTAATTCCACGGCTTTCTCCTTGAATTATCCATACAAGATCTTCTGTCTGTGACATTTTTTCCTGTAATTCATCTAAGGATTCCAGCATGCTCTTTCGGGAATTTTCATCGCTTTTTGATTCACTTGCCGTTGCATAGGCTCGCCCCAACACTTTTGCATCACCACACAGTCCTTGCAGACGCTTACGACACAACTGCTGTGCCTGCTCTACAATCTGCTTCTTTTGCTCAAACGGCTCGATCTGCGAATGGAGAAAGGCACTCCCGGCCAGTTGGGAAGCTACCGCCCCTCGAGAGACATCACTCCCACTGGATACAGCTTTAATAAAAATTTTTGACGCAGTCTCACTACTCGGTTGACCGTCTTCAGTTCCGGAACGCATTTCCTGCTCGGCACTAACAATTCGTTCTAACGCCATTAAGGCTTCAACAGAATCTTCCGGCATTGCTCTTTTTTCTTCAGCAAGCATACCAACTACCCCTTACCAAAAAGTGAAAGCCCTTTTTGCGCAGACTGAATAACAAACAATGGATTTGTAAGCGTATCACTCCATGAATCCTGAGTTGAAGTCCGGGATGACGTAAAACTACGAGCCTCTGCTTTAGCTCTATCTACATCATATTCCCATGCCTTCATTTCACTTTCATACCGGATATCGTTCATCGTATCCTGCGCATAGGCCCTGTTATTTACCAACAGATCAAGGGCACTGCCTGAAGCAAGAGATACATTATTTGCTGCAAATACACTTTGCGTCCGACCTTCAGACTGAAGGTACTTCCGCCGCTCTGCATTCATTTTCCGATCACCTTCAGCACGGGCATGGTTTGCTCGTTGCTGAGCTGCATAGGCATCAACCGGCGCTGTGTTTACAGCCGAGCGACTTATTTTCACCTTCGCGCTCCCCTGATTACTTGAAACTGCCGAAGCAGCAACAGCCAACAATGCTCCAACCCCTGCTACCGAACACATACCAAGTCCTCCTTATAAAACTCATAAAATGGTATTCCAAATGGTCCATATGGAACTGTATCTTGTGCCAAAGTAAACCCCATGCGACGAAGCCATTGAATAGAATTTTTATTACGAGCATCGACCATGTTACGAAGCACTGGATAAACACGATGCATCAATGGCAAAAGTTCCAGCGGCCAACGTAAAAAAGCCTTCGTGTCAGAACAAATGTCATCAGTTCCAAGCATCCACGGTTGTCCTTCGCAATCGCTTTTTATTGATGGGGCTACACCAATGACAGCTGCAACGACATCATGTATTTCAGCACACCAAAGCATCGTTGAATATTGCGCACATGCCACAAGCACCTCATCCGGATTATGTCCGTAAGCAGCCCATACTTCGTCATAATCCTGTTTTCGTAAACGGCCCTGCAACGCAATAGCATCCTCGATTCCTCCCTTACGAACAATCATCGCTCACCCATCTCAACCTGCATTGAATATGAGAGTAATGTTGCCGGAAGCGGCTCACACTGCCTGAAAACAACATTTGACTGAATTTCATACCCGCCATTAACTTCAACAACCGTCTCACCACTAAACAGCGCCGGAGCTAGATCCAGTCCTGCATCTTCGCGCAATGGCACCGGCTGTGGAGCAGTACTTCCTACTCCGACTTGAAGACCGGCAGTCTCATGCACATGCAAACTTACCCTGCTGACTCTTCGAGTTCGTCCTCTGCTACTCCCGCTTTGCAGTATAACTTCCTGCTCCATTGGAATTAATTCCGATGTATATGGCAATCCAATGTGCACAACAGAAGCAGCATGTGACAAAGTAATGCTGCCTTCTGAAACCACTTGGGGCGGTATCACAAACCCGTCTGCTAAAGCTTGAATACTTTCACCTTCAAGATGCTCCAAACCTGAAAAAGTCTCTGCCTTCTCTCCATGATAGCTTACGCCTGAATCAACAAAAAACTGCTCTTCTATGCCGTTGACACCGTAGGGAGCCAACCGCTCAACATAACGGCAGTTTTTTCCATTAACGACACGGGTCACAACACACCACAGTTCATCGCCCCTATCTCCATGAATACAGCAGACGGATTCAAAATGTCCTTCAGACGAATGTTTATGCCATCCGATAACATCATGTTCACGCTCATAGGTGAACGCAGCTAAGGAGCCATCAGACAACACGCACCAGACAACAGAATACGGCTCTTGCTGGTATGCCCATGACACAACAGGATTGTCCTTAAGCAGGTGTTCGGAAAGGATAGAAAGCTCCGTCCCCATATAACCATCTTTTTGCAACGAATACTGAAGCTCACGAATTACTTTACCGCCTTGTTGAAGAAAAAGAATGTTTTCTCCCACAACCAACGGCGCTAACGGCGCTGCCCCGATCACACTCTGCCGCTCAAACTTAATAGATGAAGGTGTGACGGCCTTGTTCTCACCGCCACTCAAACTCCATTCGCTACCAGCGGTACCTACAATGAGTTGACGCCCCGGAACCATCCATTCAATCTTGTTAACCCGTTCTGCCGCAATTGTTGCAGCGACACTGTCATCATCACGCAATGGATCAGAAATATTAAAATTATTATAACTGCCAGATTGGCTCATCCAAATAGTCTGCGGCTGGTTGTTGGTTGCGGCAAAACACAAACGTTGCTGGTAAAACTGCACAGAGCTCGGATATTCATCAGCGCGCTGAAACATCGTGCGGTATATGGGAAAACCTTCCGAAAAATCAGGGCTAGCGCCCCTGTCCACCCACTTCCTGCTTTTGGCCTGCCCAACAAATCCAAATTTTCCAGATTCATTCCAGCATTTATATACAGCATATATGGCATCATTATGTTCTGACTCCCATGTAAGCGTGATGGAAGATTCTACGGAAATTGTTTCCGGCCCCTGAAGGGTTATTGCAACAGACGGTTCACTTTCTTCTCGAGTAAATGGATCAATAGCAGTAACAACATACGAATATTCTCTTGAAGCTGTACCTTTTTTAGTCACTTCCAAATCTGTCGGAGGCTTCATCCGGCTCCCTAAAACAACCCGCTCAAGGTGCCACAAAGCGTGTCCCGTTCGACAAACTTTATATGGAGGACAGGAGGCACTGGCGACAAACAACACATCGGCAGACTGGCACACAGAAAGTGAATCTACGATGTCACTCGTCCAAGGAGTACCGATTTCTATAGGTCGCCCCGTAAGATTTGTCACAAGCCCGCCATCCTTCCATACCCGCATATATTTATTGCCAAATTCCAGAACGTACGCCTGATCTGCATTAAACGTAAACGGGACAAGTCGGACACGCGTCCCGCCGTCACGGCATTTCCCCAAGAATTGAAAACCGGGACGCCTCGATGCAGGCCCATGAGGAAGCACCATCATATTATGCAATTTTTTACATCCATTGCCATACCGAACCTGATCAGTACGCGCTCCCATAAGCGGAGACAGCTCTCCCCCGTTAAAATTGTTCTGTATAACAGTAACTGCACTCATTTTATTCTCCCCTGTCACTCAGCCCCGTCAGAACCTGCTAAAGAATCTTACTAAAGGGTTCTTGCCTGTAGCCAGCCATCCGACTCATCAATCTGCTGCACACCTTCCGCACCATCTACCGCCGCAGCACGCGCAAAAGAATCAACAAATTTGCTGTACATGGTTTGTTCCAGCTTTGCGCTGTTCATCAACGGCACAGCCAGTTCTGCGGCGAGTTTTCGCGCCATGACCTCTACAAATAAAGCAGGATATAAGGCAGGATCAGTCACACGAACAGTGATAATCGCCTTGGCAGGAGTACTGTCGGTGTACAAGACCCGCCCTTCCACCACCTCAAAAGGTTTACTGTCCTGCAACTGCCGTACACCGATGCAATCCGCGGGCAACTGATAGGCGCAGGCGAAATAAAAGGGTGGTGATTCCGGCAACTTTGGTAAGCGTACATAGCGGGTTGCAAAACTCCAGTGATGTGATTCAAGCAATTCATCACGCACCTCTGCATACAGTTGATTACATAACTCGGCACCACGTGTATTTTCTTCAAGTGAAACAATCGGGCTCCCCCCTACGTACTGTAACCCTTTATTACAAATAGAGATCACTGACTTCATAAAAAGCTCCTGTTCCAGCATCCACAAATGTCCAGAAAGCAAGCACTGCTCTCTGGACATTATGAATAACGCTAAGTGCTACAACGCAAGACTAATTAACGCGGCAGGAAGTCGCAGAAAACATCCACGGTTCCAACTATGCCTGTTTTGTTTGTGGAAATACGGCAACGCACATGCTTTGGAGCATTAGAAGCTACCGGCAGACGGGCAAGTTCGTCCCCCTCCTTATATGTTGTTACATCGGCAGACGTCGTTACCACGTGGTTCACAGGCATAAGTGTAAAAACACTTTTATCATCACTACCTTCAAGCTGTAACAAAACCTGAGTTTCTGCCGGAATGCTCACCTCATCTGCCGCAGCCATTACCACTTCAACAGCCCCCATTGTTGAACCGGCTTTAATAGAGCCCCCATTACCCACAACACCTGAATTAGAAGGAAGTGTCTGCGCCTTTGCCAAATACTCACCATTTACTCGCAAGGTATGTTTGTACATAGTAATCTCATCTTTTTTGCGTTAGACAGTTCGCGCTGCTTCAGTGCCGTCAAGGAAGTTGTACGAGGTCACAATTTCTACACCGTTCCAATGTGTGATCTGACGATCAAGATCTCGACCACTAGGAAGTACCTGAAGAGACTTGCCCTTATGTTCATTGAGCAACGTCTGCGCTTTCCCGTGCATAAAGAGATAGGTGGTACCAGAAGTTGCGCGCACGTCTGCAAGCAAATCGTCAATCATCATGGCAGTTGGAGTATTTTTTTTATTAATGTTAACCAACGCGGCAACAGAATGCTCATTGGCAATCTGCAAGCCGAAGTATGCTTTTAGACGGCAACCGTAGCAAAGTACGCCTTCATGCTTACCGGAAGATGCCTTATAGAGCTGTCCCCCGTTAATGGGCTGCACATCAAGTAAGGTTCCCTGCTTGAAGCTTTCACTTGAATAAAGACCGGTTGTCTCGCCGGAAACAAAACGTACCGCAAGAACTGAGTAACAATCGTCTGAGGTTGCACCTGCACTTACCATACGCTTGTTATCCGCAGCCCAACGCAGGAAGTTATCGTAAATGATACGCTGTTCCGCAGCCATACCGGACTTACGGATAATCTTTGGAAGCTTACGGGCAAAATAAGCTTCTTTATTACCGAACATGCGCGCTGTGTCTTCCGGACACTCGATTTCCCCACCGAGAATTGAAAGATCTACTTTTTTTAGATCACTCGTCACATCGACTCCGGGAAGCGGTGCATTCATTTCAACCCATCCTGCACCTTCGACATCTGTCACTTCTTCATACATATTCCACAGACCATGGGACGCTTCTTCAAAAGGAATGACCCCCAGTACCGGTGCTTCTTCTGTTAAACTGTCTACCTGCTGTGGCTGTTTTGCGCTGTGAACTGTTGCAAGTTCTTTAAGTGTCGCACCCATAATTATCCCCTCCTAGCGGGTTTTAAATACTTCATTACGTAAAAAATCCTCAGTGGACATAGAACGGGGAGTAGCGCCACCGCCTGCGTGCGGAATAAAATTTTCCTCTTGAAGCAAGTCTCCGACACACGCCATCATCTCCGCAAAAATGTGATTATTCCCCAATCCAGCCTCAAGCATCGGCTGTAACCGACCTCCCAATTGAGTATTCAGAGCACGTACAGCACTGTTTGCCACAGAAAGACGCTGTTCAAACTGCCCTTTCCATGGCCCACTCTCCAGAATATGCATGGACAGTTCGCGCTCGGCATCCATCTGCCGCGCCTGCTCTTTCAAATAGAAATCAACAGCCTGCTGTGCCTGTTCATTATTCAAACCGCAGTCAGCACAGAACGCCTGATAATTATCCAAAAGTTCCTGAGTTACAGGCATATCCTCTGGAAACTTCACGGCGAACGGCTGAACGTGTCCCTCCTGAGAAGCATCTGTGCCCAAAGCGCTCCCGTTCTGGCTACTTCCTTTCGGCTCAATGCCCTTCGAAACAATATTTCCTGTGCTCTCTGCACCCTGCGGAGATGCTTGAGTTTTACCGTCTAGTACGGTGTGTCCCGAATACCCCGTTCCGCTTGGCTGCTGGGAAGTCGGGGGGGCACTCTGTCCCGAGCCCTGTCCATCTTTTGAGCCAGATGCAAGGGCATGCTCCGTTTGGGCAAGCTGCCCCATGTTTGTACTCCCCTGCGGTCCGCCTCCCTTATCCGCCTCTGCCCCAGTTCCATTTCTATCCATTGCGGTATGCATATCTATCCTCCCATTTCGACGGCGCTAACGAGTACCGTTCGTTATTATTCCGGCTGTCATTGTTACAGTCAGTTTATCTCTGCCGATGCCCACTCCTGTGAAAACTGAAGTTGTAACCGCACATGACAAACCGGATCTGCCAAGGCGACATCTGCCATACGGTCACGGGCATATTCCAGCAGCGCAACCCGTTCCCGCATATGCTCATCCCGTGCAAGCCTGTTATTCATGCATGCTTCATCCAGCCACATACGCAACACCCGTACCCCTGCTCCTGATTCAAGCCGCAACACTTCCCGCAAATCTTGCAGATATGAGATCATCCGTGTTTCTGCATCAGCACTTCGGGCATGTTCCATTCCATAGTCTTCTGCAAGAAGCCGCG
This sequence comes from Halodesulfovibrio aestuarii DSM 17919 = ATCC 29578, assembly GCF_000384815.1. NCBI lineage: Bacteria > Pseudomonadati > Thermodesulfobacteriota > Desulfovibrionia > Desulfovibrionales > Desulfovibrionaceae > Halodesulfovibrio > Halodesulfovibrio aestuarii. The sequence goes on along the minus strand of NZ_ARQF01000018.1, from coordinate 192,589 downwards.
ATAATTCTGTTTCACTTAGATCGCACAGCCCTTGCAATTCCACATCTGCATGCATTCGTTCTCCGTACCTTAGCGTCCTGTAAACGTCAGAGCTTCCTGTAGAAGTTTTTGTGAATCTTCCCCTGCCCCTCCGCCTACGGTTGAAACAATTTTTTCAAAGAGTTCCGGAGACTCTTTGACTGTACTCACAGCAGATGACACTGCACTTGCCAATCTTTCGATTTGCTCCGGAGCCTGAAGTTCTGACGCCTGCGCCTGTGCAGCTTCACGCCGCGCGGCAACATCTTCGTCAGATCGAAGAATTCTTGCCGGAACACCGGAAGTTGAAGCAAGTTCATCCACACATTGATCGAAATCCAATTTATCCAGAACGGATGGTGCAACTGCTGCCATTCTTCCAACCTGTTCCGTCAACTGACGAATAGCGTTGGAACCAGCAAGTTTTTGTGCCTGAGCAAGTACGGATACATACTCAACCTGCAACGCTCTGCCTTCCAGTTCCTGCGGAGCGTCCGGCATCCGCCCGGAACGTTGCAGCACTCCAAGCATTCGCGCCAGCAACGGATCGAGAATTTCTGTCTGATGACGCTCAATTACAGGCCCGAGCATGACCATTTTTTCCTGACTGCGCTCGAGCACCTCTGTTGCAGTAATGTTGCTACGGTCTTCACCTGTGAACATTAAGAACAGATCATTAAAAAAGCCTTCACGAATCCCGCGGCGCACATCATCAATTTTGTATGAAACAGCCTGAATATCAGGATTAATCTGATACAGAGGAGACACGGCATCCTGTTGTGTACTATTTACAAAGTTCTGCGCACCAGGAATAAGATTTAAACGCTGCTTGTACCCAGCCGGAACACGCATTGGTGGATTAACTACCTTATGCACAGCAAGAAGCTGACTTTTCGCCATCTCTTGAAGCATTTTCACATCCGGCATCACATCCATTGCAGGTGAATACCCATAGGTATCCATACCCGTCACATCCCACCTTCCACACAGATGCGGAAATTCCATGAAGCCACTCTCATTCAAAACAGTCGTGGCATCTGTTCCCATTTCAAACGTTATGGATGCCCACGGCATATTTCTCTTACCCGCAAGTACTGGTTTACCTGCACCTTGCGTAACAAAGCTCTTGCCTTCCCGTGGGCACACCAGATGCCCTATTTCAATCATGCTGTAAGGATCACGGGAAAGCATCCGTCTTGCGGTTGCGGACAAAGTCTCTTCACCAAACTGCGCCGCTAACTGCCGTACTGTCATTTTAGTACGGCGGAGAACGGTATCGATCTTTCCGTAACGATCTGAGGCCCATGCAAACTCACCACATGTCAGGCACGAAAAGCTGAAAAGCTTTTTTTCGTCCGAGGCCATATACATATCTGCTGAACCGAATGCGGCCAGCTCGGAATACATATTATGGGCAGCCTGATAAAATCCGGCATGTGCCAGTTCATTATATATGCGGCTCTCAACGTCATCGAGCCACAATCGAACCGGAGCATACTCCATCAACTCCTTATCAATAAGCCGCAGTCGAAACCACGGTTGCGCCGGAGAAGTAAGCCCGCTCTGCATCCCTGCCGCAAGAATCCGGATAGCCCGCGATGCGGTTCCGTCGATAATCTTTTTGCTAAAACGCGCGCTGCTACCGGAGTCGGAAAAAGAAAAGGTGCCCTTATGCGGAACTATATAATATGATACATCCCGCCACGCAGACTCCCAATCCTGCCGTTGTGCTTCCAGAAAAACAGCCGTGTTCCGGACAGCTTTAAGTAATGATTGCGACATAGTTGTTCCTTCTACCTGTACTCCGAAATGCCGCCATCGGTTGTTCCGGACAGGCTTGCATAGTCTTAACTGCCAAGCAGGGTGCTTTTCTTCAGCCGTGCTTCAGACTCATCCCCCTGAGCGCTTGTCAAAATAGTTGCACGTCTGCCATCTCTACTGGCCTGACTGCTTTCCACACTGGAGTACAAGTCGGCCTTGCTCACAGTGTTCTCTTCCTGCACGGGAGGCGCCGCTGGAGGCACCGGTGCAGGTGGTGGAGACGAAACTGAAATTTTGCCTTTTCCTCCGCCCATCTCAACTCTCCTTACATTTTAGATAGCTGCCGGTTGTACTAGTTCATACCATCAAACAATCTAATCAACTTCGCCAAGTATGATCACATCGAAATAGACAACCAGCAGCAGGTCTAACCTTTGAAAATACCTTCTGAAACGACAAAAGTCGTCTTGCGTTCTGCACGCAAGGCGACTTTACTGCATGTTTTTTTACGATTCGATGAAACAAGGGTGATGCCAAGATGATGGCATGGTTCCCCACGTACGTAAGAGGGGTGGACACTATATGAGACGCGTCATCCACTACCATCATGTTAAAAGATGTAAACAAAGGATGATGTGTATAACAAAAATCATATTGTAACTATTCAACTATGTCTAATTCCATTCAAAAAAGAGGGGGTAGACAAGCTTTATCTAAGCAAGTAGTGCATTCAGGCATTCGGAAACGAGAAAACACTTATGAAAATGTACTTTTTGACAAAACAACAAAAGGATTATTTGTTCTTTACCATTGCGTTACTACTATTTACCTCACTTATTGCACTACCTAACTTAGCAAACGCTTCAACGACTAGTACCGCATCTATCGACAAACGTTACAATCTTTCCGACCTCATGAATGGTTGGGAACAAATCAATCCCAAGAGCGCGCTCCCTACGGAGCATGTTCCAGGCTTCGCCAACGACAAACTTTTTACCAAAAAAGTTTCGGTAAAAAAGGGAGAAACCCTGTACGGGGTACTCAAAAAAGCTGGCGTTCCGCTAAGGCAACAGCGTCAAATCGTTGCTACAACATTAAAGCAGAAGGCTTTTCGGTTCGATGTAGGGTTAGAAATGACCCTGACACTGCGCCAACTTCCTAAAACCAAACGAAAGGAACTTGCGCAACTAAGTGTGCAGCTCAATAAAAACCGTCGTTTTGTAGTTAGGCTACAACCAAACGGTACTTACAAAGCTGCAATCGAACGTACTCAGTACAAGGGGAAACTGCAGTATGTTGGGGGCATCATCAAAAACTCATTTGTTAAAGATGCACAACGTTCCGGCCTTCCTGCCTCTATCGCTTCACAAGCCTACAAGCTTTTAGCAAAGAGGAAAAAACTTACTAGAAGAAACATTAAGAACAAAGACTTTGAAGTTATTTACGAAGTCTACCCCAAAAAATCTGGCATTGCCCCACGTCTCCAATACGTTCGCTTAGGTAAAAAAACTTCGATGCAACTTTTCTTTTTTGAAGGGGAGTACGGAGGATCGTATTATGATGTGAATGGCAACACCACTGCCAGCAGGGGAAAAATCGAACCTGTAAAAAATGCTCGAATCAGCTCCAAGTTCGGCTACCGTAGGCATCCGATTCTAAAACGCAGAATACTGCATAAGGGAGTCGACTACGCAGCACCAAGAGGAACCCCCATCCATGCTGCAGCAGACGGTACAATTGACTTTATTGGGCGCAACGGTGGATATGGTAACCAGATCACCCTTCGTCACAATAGCTCTACAAAAACAGCATACGCGCATATGCGAAAGTTCAAAAAAGGACTGAAGCGCGGTAGCAAAGTTAAAGCTGGCGACATCATCGGATACGTTGGCAACACAGGTCGTTCAACCGGCCCACACTTACATTTTGAAGTGCTAAAAAATGGAAAAGCAGTAAATCCACTAACAGCGGAACTGCCCCGTCCTACCAGACTTAAGGGTGTTGAACTGGCACAGTTTAAACTCTCTCAAGTACGTTTATTCCTACAGGTTGCACAGCAGCGTGTTATGACAGAAACAGTGGCGTCACTGACTCCAGAAACAATTGCTAAAGCAACCTTATAAGTTCGCTTTTACATTATTAAAAAAAGCCCTCGCAGAAGTATTTTGCGAGGGCTTTTTAGTGTTACTTACTATGCCTGCTACAGCACCTTTGTACCTATGCGCTGAGAATTTTTTTCATAAAACTCGAGAACCTCAGCGTCACTTGTCGCGCTGCGTTCTGCATACTGCGTTTCGCGCCACCATGTTGCAGCAAGCAAATTATTGAGCGCTTCAATGTGCACAGACTCTGGCACTCCGATCATAGGAGTTTTCCAAGTTACGGCTTCCGGTGAAACCGTCAGTACAGAGTATCGCATCGGGTGTGTATTGGCAGAAGGAGCAACCATGTAGTTAACACCACCAAGCTCACTTACACGCATACCGATATGGCGATGGCCTGTAATCATAAGCGGAGCAGCTTCTGCATGCCTCTCAAGAACGGCACGTACAGCCTCAGCGTTATCAGCACAGAACCACTGTTTAGGGCCTCCCTTCAGCTCATCACTGGACCACGGAATGACGTTATGATGCATGAACACAATATTCATCTCGTCCTTATGGTCACTCAACTGCGTATCAAGCCATTCCAACTGCTCTTCTGGAAGCACACCACCCCACTTTTTCTGCTCAAGCGGAAGGTTGGCATCAAGACCGATGATACGCAGCCCGGGAACAACAGAGTGTGCCCAATAACGATTACCTGAACCATCGTACCCTTTCCCATCAAAAAACTTCACAAATTCTTCAATAGTAAGGTAGGAAAAACCTTCTCGATGCTTTGCAGGATTTACCGGCACAAAATCATGGTTTCCAGCGATAACAAAATACGGAACGGTCAATCTGTCCAATAATCCTTTAATTGCTTCAGCATTCTCTTTTTCACCATCAAGAAGAAGATCACCAGTGACAACAACAAAAGACAACCCTGTCTCCTGATTAAGTCCTTTTACAGCCTGATGAACACAGTCCACACTAGCTGCGCTCATCTTCATACCGTTTTTACCCTTAATATCAAGATGCGGGTCTGAAATCACACCAAAGCGTACTGGAGCAAAGGCTGTTTTGGTTGGAGCAGCAAAAGCTTTACTTCCCATCAAAGACATCCCCATCAGCGTAAAAGCTCCGGACTGAAGGAATTGACGACGATTTTGATTTTTCATTGTACACTTCTCTCTTAACGTTGCAATTTTCGAGGAAATTGAACGCATCCCCAATAGGCATGCATTCTATTATGTCTTAAAATGTTTATTCTGCGCATAAACATCGTCTACAGCGCAACAGAATAGCTTTTCCATTTTTTATCAAGTTATTTCAACAGTTACTGCGACACGTCATTGCTACCACAACGTCACCCCATATTTGTTACTCGTACAATTCTTTTCTGTGACATAAAAAAAGCCCCTCCTGAATAATCAGAAGGGGCTTTTTATCTGTTAGGTAACTTAACTATTTATCAGCGTGGCGCAATGCTTCAGGTGCAACACCATTTTTCATTGCAAAGTATTCACGGGTTTCGCGAACAATAACCGGACTGAGGAAGAGAAGACCAATTAAGTTTGGAAGAGCCATAAGGCCGTTGAAGATATCTGCCAGAGTCCAAACCAGACCAACTTTCTGTACAGCACCAAAGAGAATAACTGCGATGTACACAATTCGGTAAGGTTTGATAGCAGCTGTACCAAGGAGGTATTCAATGGATTTCTCACCGTAGTAACACCAGCCAAGAATAGTGGAGTACGCGAAGAGAATAAGACCAATGGTTACAACGTACTGGCCGCCTTCAAAACCGAGACGGAATGCTTCGGTAGTAAGAGAAGAACTAGTAAGACCAGAATCCCAGTTGAACATGATGATTACGAGACCAGTCATAGTACAAATAACGATTGTATCAATGAAGGTCTGAGTCATGGAAACGAGAGCCTGATCTACAGGGTGCTTGGTTTGCGCTGCAGCTGCAGCAATTGGAGCAGAACCAAGACCGGATTCGTTAGAAAATACGCCACGTGCAACACCGAAGCGGATAGCTGCTGCGACTGTTGCGCCAGCAAAACCACCGGAAGCTGCAACAGGGCTAAATGCGTATTCAAAAACAAGACTAAATGCAGGACCAACCTTATCAAGGTTAGAAAGAATAATGAACAGAGCACCACCAACGTAGAACACAATCATGATAGGAATAAGAATAGAGGTAACTTTACCAATAGACTTAATACCACCAAGAACTACGACCGCGGTAAGAATTGCGAGAATGATACCAACAATGAAAGGATCAATACCAAAGGTATCTTTAACAGCAAGTGCTACAGAGTTGGACTGTACCATGTTACCGATACCAAATGCGGCAACAGCTGCGAAAAATGCGAAAACAGAGCCGAGACCTTTCCAGCCAAGACCACGTGCAATGTAGTACATTGGACCACCGCACATTTCGCCATTTTCGTCTTTCACGCGGTATTTTACAGCAAGTACAGCTTCACCAAACTTGGTAGCCATACCAACAAGACCGGTAATCCACATCCAGAACAACGCACCAGGACCACCAATAGCAATCGCAGTAGCAACACCGGCGATGTTACCTGTACCAACGGTTGCAGAGAGCGCAGTCATCAGGGCTTCAAAGTTTGAGATATCGCCGTCTTCTGCCTCGTCGTCTTTACGTTTAATAAGCGCAAGATACAAAGAATAGCCAAGTTTTCTAAACTGCAAACCCTTGAGCATAATTGTCAGCAGAAGGCCGGTACCAACCAGCAAGGTAAGCATTACAGGGCCCCATACCCATCCGTCGATCATATCCAGCCATGACATAAAGCTTTCCATCAGCATACTCCTGTTGCTTCTTCACGCTTCAGCACTCAACATACAGAGCGGCTAAAGACGTGCACAGGGATAACAGATTCTTATCTGTCACCCACAGCTATGACTTACTACCTTCTTGAAATACTTCAAGAATATGGGTCTAGCCATCGATCTGGAGGCTGCAAGTCCCAGTACAGCTCACCTGACCAAGTAAAAATACTAAAGCCCATTCGACTAAAACGAATTATCGGCCATGTTACGCGGTTTTACTATTTCGTCAATATGACCACATTTTACTCTTCCACACTGAATGTTCAAGCAAGAGGGCAGTTTTTACTTTTTTCTTATAATACCTGTAATTGACAAGGATAAGTTGGTTACATAACCAAACAAAACATACGTTTTTTCAAGCAGTTACATTCAAATGAATATTTTCACAATCTTGTATTTTCTAACACTTTTATTCACTATTTCAACATCTTAAGATACTCGCGTCGTACAATAGAAAAAACTGCACTTTTAAGGCACTTTTTCTTTTTTTTTTGAAAAAAAACTGACGAAGGCATCTCTGTCACTAATCGAAACCCCAACTTTTCAATAAAGTGTAAAGCATGCCGATACACGCGAGGGGTAAGGCCATAGAGGGCATCAAAGCAAAATTTTCCTTCACTCTTTGAAAACAATAAAAAATTCAATAAAAACGATGCAATATCGTATTCTTTACCCTTAGAATTGTAAAACATTGTAAAATGGATCATTCCGCAGCGCCCGAGAAAGTTATTTAACCACACCAAAGCCAGCAATTCTCCCCCTTCATATGCAGCATACACATAGTTCATATCATCCTGCATAAACTGGATAAAATCTGATTTTTTATTAATCTCACCATCGTAAAATACTATCTCTTTTTTCCCTTCCTTACAGAGCGTTTGCCAAATAGTTTCAAGTTCCTGTTCGGTTAAACAACTCGTGTGGTGTGGAATATGGGCTCTAATTTCATACTTACATGATAATACACTAGAAACATTAGGCATAAATATCATACTCCATATTTCCCAAGTCAGTATGCCCAAAACTCATATCCAACGGTGAAGGAAACTCTGTCCCAAGTACCGGCTCTAAAATTCGAGCCATACAGTCCAGCATGTCATCATGAGTACTTACTGGAAATGCCAGATATTCCTCAGCAATAAACTCTTTAGACAAGTCTCGCCATACGCCTTCTTGATCTCTGAATGGCGAGCGTACAGGCAGATACATTCTTCTCTGTTCAAACAGTGGAACCAGCTTCCCTATTCTGTCTTTTTTTGGAACCGCACCACCCAATTCCACCACATCAAACCTGTAGTTCCTATTTTGCATTTCGAATCGCAGATGTTCGATATCCGCCTGCATACCATACCGCTCATATCCCACGGCCAGAGGACGATACTGCCGATGTAAAGAAAAAAGACAGGCAGCGCGTTCAGTCAGGTTCATCCGGTCCCGCACCCCGCCAATAAGATAGTAATTTCCATCCTCTGCTAAACCTATGACCAGCATCACAGTATAATCGCTCCCCAGCTTTTTTCCCCCTGCTGGGTCAATCACAATGTATCTGTTCATACCTTGCCAATGAGCTGGGTCTTCAGGTTGCCAATACCGTAACCATTCTTCCTTAAATCCCTGCACACTGTCCGCCTTCGGGTCTTGCAACATCTGACAGCCAAAAACATACGGCCCCATCTGTCTGCGTTTCTTTTCCAGTTCTTCCGGTGCAAGAAACACTGGCGCACCGTCTGCCTTTCCATTGTCTGTAGCGGTATGAATACGGGGCCTTGCGGCCTGACGCCTGATAATTGTCGTGTATGTGTCATTAAAATGGTAACGAGTTCCGACGTATCTTTGTTTTCCACCATGCATTCCCAGATTCAGGGACAGAGCCCAGCATTCTGTTACCTTACTGATCATTTCCGGAGTTGAAACAGAATCACGAGTGACAACGTCGTCATACACAAGAATTTCAAAATGCTTTCCGGTCGGTTGCCCATCCACAAGCCCCCATGCCTCAACGGTTGCTTCTTTCGGATTCTTTTTTCTGCGCACTACAATTCCGTTATCTACAGACCATCGAGGTGATTCACGCTTAGGTGACTCCCACAATATTTCTGGATAACACCGTTTGAGCACTTCGTTCTGCTCAAATTCATGCTTAATCTGGACAAGAAAACCTTTTGCAATAGGACGGGTATGTGAAAAAATTCCGACAGTAACTTCCGGATTCACCAGAATATTCTGAATAGTGAGACCAAAGGTAATAATCGTCGATTTATAATGCTCCCGTGCCCATAAATCCAACATCCCATCTGGATATCGTTGCACCTCCTGACACCGGTCAAAATGCCAGTCCTGATCCATATCTTTTCGTCCCATTATTTTTGTAAGCAAAAAAAATAAATCTCTTCGACCTAATTCAGCCATCAATCGAATGGCTGCACTTTCCGATTCTTTACGGGCGGTACGAAATAATTCTGTATAGCAAGCTGCTGCTTGATGCCGATTCGCAAATTCCATGTTCTCTCCTTACAAATAACAAACAGAGAACAAATACCTTGTGTTTTACTCACGAAACGACGTGGCAGGGGTGAGGGCGGTATATTGCGATGATCTAACGCCAGCGTACCGCATATGGGGGGGTAGATAACAAAAAACGCCGCACCCAAAGGGCGCGGCGCAACTCAACATCAAAATAAATCTAGACCAGTTACTTTTTAAGAACTCATTATGAATGCAGACAGCTATACAACATCCTCCGTAAGAAACTTATCACGTCCATCCAGTTTTGCTAGATACAGTAAACTATCTGCACGCTCTACAAGCTGTACACCTTTCTCATCTTCTGCCATTTCTGCAATACCACCACTTACCGTAATAGGTCTTACTGAACACGGCAGAGCTGCGCTACGCAATTGCGTTCCAAAAGTTTCCATCCGTTCAAGCGCTTCCTTGGCCTCACACGAAGGTAACAACACTAAAAATTCCCCGCCACCAGTTCGCGCCATTACATCACCTTCACGCATATGCTGCCCCAGCAACGCTGTCAGATACCGCAACACATCATCCCCGCAACGCCTACCCTGCGCTTCATTTAAACGGGTAAAATGGTCAATATCGAAAACACAGACACTAAGTGACGTCTTTTTTTCAATCACATCAGACACAGTTCTTTCCAATAATACGGGAACATAGCTCGAATTATATAATCCCGTAATAGAGTCAACAACATCAAGTTGATCAAGCATATACGAACGGGAGGTTAAAATATCTGACACATGCTTACTCTGTGTCACGTCCTCAAGAGAAAGGACAACATACTTCAACTGCCCTGCATCCTGAATAGGACTTGCTGTCATTTTCACCCATTGCGGAATACTTTTTTCGGCTCCCCTCTGTCTAAGAAGAGTTTGTGAAACCGAGCGGTTTGACTGAATTGCCTGCATTACTGGATGCTCGTACTGAGAAATTGTTTTCTCACCGAAACCAGTTGCAAAACCTTCCATGACACTATGGGATTCATGGTCCCACATGTTTTTCGCTATCGGATTTGTGTACAGAATCTCGCATTCAGGAGAAAAAATCATAACTCCATTGGAAAGCTGCTCAGCGAAGAACAAGACATCTTTAGACAGATTCATAAATCAAACCCCGTTCGTAAAATTTATGTCATTATGGTGCTTTGTTACACACAATTTCAACAAAATAATATTAAAAATGAAGTTGCTACTTTTTTTTGTCGAGAATTAATTGCTATACTATACACTACTGTAAGAAATAATATTACTAACATTACAGGAGGTTGCCATGACAACCCTATTCCCATTGCTAGGCGACCCGCTTCCGCAGCTAACTGTGAAAACGACGCACGGCACAATGACTATTCCTGATGCAATGAAAGGAAACTGGTTTATTCTTTTCAGTCATCCAGCTGATTTTACACCTGTTTGTACCACAGAATTTGTCGGCTTTCAAAAGCGTATTAAAGAGTTCGATGCGCTTGGTTGCAAATTAGTCGGCATTTCTATGGATCAAATTTTTGCGCATATTAAATGGATAGAGTGGATTAAAGAACAGACCGGAGTAGAAATCACATTTCCTGTAATTGCAGATTATGGCGACGTGGCAGAAAAGCTTGGCATGATCCATCCCGGTAAAGGTACAAACACGGTTCGTGCAGTATTCTTCATTGACCCGAACGGCATCGTCCGCACCATTTTCTACTATCCACAAGAAATTGGCCGTAATATTAGTGAAATACTCCGCACTGTGCGCGCGCTGCAAACTTCTGATAAAAACAAAGTTGCCATTCCGGCTAATTGGCCCAAAAATGAACTCATTGGTGACCGCGTCATTATTCCGCCAGCACAAACCGTTAACGACGCTAAAGTTCGTTTGGACACTCATGAAGGATACGACTGGTGGTTCTGCCATAAGGAACTCAAAAACAATAAATAGCCTCGAAAGCCTCCACACGGGGGCTTTTTCTCGTGCCCTTTCGTACAATCTTTCTTTAATTTAACTTATTGAAACTATTTGTTGTTACGTGTTACAGCTGTGTAAGATCAAGGGAGAGTTTATGCATTGGAAACAGTTTCTTACCCCTGTCCAGTCAGTAGCACCCCAAAAAGCTCTCGCTATGCTTAACAGTGATAGCTCTATTCAGCTCATCGATGTCCGTCAGCCCGTCGAATATAGTGATGGTCATATTCCAGGAGCAAAACTTATCCCTCTTGGTAACTTGTTGGATCAACTATGCGAACTGGATAAAGAAAAACCAGTTCTGGTATATTGCGCAATCGGCGGACGCAGCCGTGTGGCGGCTCAGTTACTTTCTGGTCAAAAATTCCAAAACGTCTACAATATTACTGGTGGATTAAAAAGTTGGAAAGGCTGGGAGAGCACCGGGCAATACGACCAAGGCTTACAATTGTTTACCGGACTTGAGTCACTTGAGGAGATTCTTCTCGTTGCTTACACTATGGAACTTGCCCTTAACGAATTTTACACAGAGATGGCCAATCATGTCACAAATAAACAGGCAGCGTCTCTCTTCTTGAGCCTTGCCAATATTGAAAAAGAACATGAAACAAATATAGCTTCTCAGTATGCTGAATTTACGGGAAAAGTTTTCCCCAAGAATCTTAACGCATCAGAAACACTTGAAGGTGGTCTCACCACGGCTGAATACATGTCTCGGCTCGGCGCAGACATGGAAACTCCGCATGATATTTTAATTTTTGCCATGTCTATTGAATGTCAGGCTATGGATCTGTACCTGCGGGCATCTGATAAGGCTCCGAATGCAGCAATAAAGAAAGAGTTATTACTACTTTCTTCTGAAGAAAAATCCCATCTCAACCGTCTGGCTGATGTTATGGACTCGATATATGTTTCGAAAGAATAAAAGGAGTTGATCATGGCAAAACTCGCACTCGTAGGCGCAGGACACGCCCACATGACTCTCATGACCAATATAAAAGATCTGATAGATCAGGGCCATTCTGTCGACGTAATCGGCCCGGGGAAAAGACATTATTATTCAGGAATGGGCCCGGGGATGTTAGGTGGCACGTATTCTCCAAGTGAGATCAGCTTTCCAGTACAGCGCATGTGTGAAGAACAGGGGGCCACGTTCCACCTAGACGAATGTGTCGGAGTTGACCCTGAAAAAAAACTCATCAAATTAAAGTCCGGCAAAGAGGTCGCATACGATGTCGCCTCGTTCAACACTGGAAGCTCTATTGTTGATGACATTGTAGCGCCTGACTCTAAAGACATATATACAGTAAAGCCCATTGAGCGGTTATTTGAAGGCCGAGAGCGTATTTTTGAGTTAGCAAAAAAAGACTCCCTCAGTATAGGAGTTGTAGGCGGTGGCCCTGCCGGAGTTGAAGTTGCAGGAAATGCATGGGCAGCTGCACAAGAGGCCGGTGCCAATGCCACGGTTCATCTGTACTATGGTAAGAGTTTTATGAAACGGGCTCCCGATAGGGTACGCAATTTGACCAAAAAAATTCTTGAGAAACACGATATTCAATTCATTGGCGGTGAATATGTTTCTCAGGTTTCTACTGGTAAAATTACACTTGCTGATGGAACATCATACAGCGACGACATCATATTTATTGCGATGGGCGTTCGTCCGCGTCCTATTTTTGAACATTCCGGTCTCCCCTATGGCAAAGATGGAGGTCTGCTTGTGAACAAATACCTGCAGAGCCCTAAGTACGATAATATCTTTGGTGGCGGAGACTGCATATGGTTCGACCCGCAGCCGCTGGATAAAGTCGGAGTCTATGCTGTACGCCAAAATCAAGTACTCAACGATAACGTTATGGCACGGTTAAATAATGAACCGTTGCATGAATTCAAACCGGGTGGCTCCTACCTCCTGATTTACAACACAGGCGGTAACACAGGTGTACTGCACAAGTTTGGCATAAGCTTTAACGGACACCGAGCCTTTGCCATTAAGGACTACATTGATTCCAAGTTCATAAAAAAATTTAAGCCGGATTATGACAACTAACATAAAAGCTCTCCTTGCAACGGCCAGCAAGGGGAGCTTTTAAAATTTTATGACAGGTCATAATGCTCAGGAAGGCAAAGGTGACATCCATTGGCCTCCGGATACATTTTTTTTGCAGCCTCAAAGGCTTGTTCCGAAGAATCAAACTCACCCACTTTACAGAGCTGTTCGTCTGGAGGACACCATTCACACCCCTCCACATGGACTTCGTGATCTCCACTAGCCATCATCTTTGTATGAACGACATATGCAACCATACACACCTCCTCAAAGCATGGTGTTACTCAAAAACAGCACCATCACCAGTAAGAATCTCTGCAATATAGGCGAACTTAAGTACCTGATCGTTCCTGCTCAAGAGTTTATGCGTATTATCACCATACCCGTTATTGATGCATTTACCTTTATAATATCACCTGCTGACTTCATACAGTAGCACTGCCAACATTTAGAGCGCAACAATATATACTCTTCTATCCGTCAACTACTTCCCGCGTTGCTGTCCTCTTTTTTCAAACAGGACGGAACAATCTTTATGTGTCCATTCCTGCTGAAATGTTCCGTCATCATTTTCAATAATAATCTGCGCTGGAGCAACCTCATGAGCCAGCTTCCGAGCAATGCGGATACCTTCATATTTTGTGTCACACACACAATATTCCCGGTCAGCCCCCTCCCTCTTCACCTTCCATTTCCCGCCATATGAGCGGACAAAATACGTAGTTCGTTTCATTGCTGCTCCTTTGGCTGATACTAGCACACGAGCACACAAAACTTCCAGTTTGGAATTCAAACACAAAAAAGCCCCTCATTGTGAGGGGCCTTAATTGGTCGTATGGCAAATCTGGACTACAGCTTATCAAGAAGTTCGTTGTTCTTGATAACAATCTCTGCCTTGTCAGCAAGAGACTTTATAAAGCTCTGTTCCATCTGCTGCTTTTTGCGCGCAAGAAGAGTTTTATGAACTTCTTCTTTTGCTGCCTGCCACACTTCATCGGATGGCTGGTCAACTTTATTCAAACGAACAAATACAGCACCTGAAGGAGTTTTGTAAGGTCCCATCCACTTGTTACCGTCAGCATCAAACACTGCTTTCACAACATCTTCAGCGGAACCAACGCCCGGGATAAAGCCCTTACGCTCAACAAGCGGAGAAGTCTGTACTTTTGGCTGGCCATCAATGTTGCCAGCGAGTACGTTTGTGGAAGCACCTTTTGCAGCCTCAAAAGCAAGCTCTACGGACTTGTCCGCCACAAGCTGCTCTTTAATGGATGCAGAAACCTGTTCAAGCGGCATGCTTGATTCCGGCTTAGATTTTTCAACTCGAGCAACAACATAGCCGTCGTTTGCTTCAAGCGGAGTATCTACAGCTGTGCCTGCAGGAACGGAGAACAACTCTTCAGCTGCTTCCTTGGTAACGCCCACAGCGACAGGAGCCTGTTCACGTGAAAACTCAGGAGAAGTCATGAGAGTAAGTTTCTGCTCTTTAGCAATGTCTTCTAAAGACTTACCAGAAAGCATCTGCTCCATCACAACATCAAGAGTGGTAGTCACTTTGTCTGCAGCCTGATCTTTTGCAAGTTTGGTCATAATCTGACCCTTAACTTCTTCAAAGGCAGGGATACGGGCTTTTTCAAGCTTGTTCAGCTTGATAATATGCAGACCGAAACGAGTGCGGATAGGTTCAGAGATCTCACCTTCTTTCATGGAGAATACTGCGTCTTCAAACGGCTTAACCATCTGTCCGCGGCTGAAAGTTCCGAGTGCGCCACCAGTAGCGGCGGAAGGACCTTCAGAGTATTTCTTTGCAAGCTTACCGAAGTCTTTACCACTTCGGGCAAGCTTAAGCACTTTTTCAATCTTTTTGGTTGCAGCAGCTACTTCTTTATCAGACGCATTTTCATCAAGTGCCACAAGGATATGGCTGGCATCTGCTTGTTCTTCTTTACGGAAGGAGCTCTGGTTATCAGCATAGTATGCCTCAGCTGCGGCTTCATCAACAGTTACGGTGCTTGCAAGACCTTCAGGAGTAATTGCAAGGTACTTGATTACTACCTGAGCAGGTACAGCATAACGGCCAATTTTTGCATCGTAAAACGCTTTGATTTCGTCATCAGTTACAGTTGCTTTCTTCATGAAATCAACTGCGGAGTACAAAATGTAGTCCATAGAACGTTTTTCACTGGCGTATACGAATGCTTCGTGAGCCTCGTCGTCAGAAACGCTTGCAGAAATTACAGCATTCTCACGAACTTTTTTGGTTAAAAGGTCTTCTTTGAACTGACGTTCAAAGCTACCGGCAGACATTCCCTGTGCAGCTAGCATCTGCTTGTACACTTCAGGATCGAACTTGCCCTGAGCATTCTGGAACAAAGGAATAGATGCGATCTCTGTTTTTAATTCAACAGGAGTCACGGTCATGCCAAGACGTTCTGCTTCCTGAAGCAGGAGAGTGCGGGCAATAAGACCCTGCAGTACCTGCTGACCAATTTTCAGCTGTTTAAACTGAGATTCGTCAATACCGGGAAAACGCGCTTTAATGGCATTCATCTGAAGTTCATATGCTCGCTTGAACTCAGGCATCATAATCGCAGTATCGTTTACAGTAGCTATCAAAGCAGAGTTTGAAGGGCCATTCATAGAGCCAACGCCCCAGAACACAAAAACTACTACTATGAGAGCAAAGGCAAGTTTAACACCCCAGGATTGGGAATTTTGCCGAATCGAATCCAACATACATTAATCCTTTTCTATGAGGATATGGTAAAGCCCACGCCTAGGCCTTACGACTTTTGGAGAAACGGACATAATTGAGCAGACCCCCTGCTCTAATTATATCCAGTTCTTTTTGCGTCAAATCGTTTATTACAGTTACACGCTTTCCGGAAGACAAAATAAGCTCAACAGGCTCGCCGGCTGCAATTGCAAGCGCCGGTACTGTGATTTTTTGTTCCTGCATAAACTCTGCGTATGCTTCTTTATCCACCAAAATAAGCGGAAGGATACCGAAGTTAACAAGGTTAGCGCGGTGAATGCGTGCAAAAGATTTAGCTACGACAGCACGAACACCCAAATGGCGTGGTGCAAGTGCCGCATGTTCTCTTGAAGAGCCTTGACCATAATTTTCACCGGCAACAATCACACCGTTTGCGGTGTTCTTTGCGCGGGAAGCAAATGAGGCATCCATTCGCTCAAATACATGCTCACTGATTGCCGGTACATTAGAACGTAACGCCGTAATAACAGCTCCGGCAGGCATAATATGGTCAGTGGTAATGTTATCTCCGGCTACAATGAGCACATTTGCGTCAATGTCAGCGTCAACAGCTGCGAATTGTTCAAGCGGTACAATGTTTGGCCCACGCAGAACTTCGACCTTTGAACCATCTTCTGGAGGAAAAATGAACTGATTCCGAATAGACGGAATAGTCTGTGGTAATTCTGGAATCTGTGGTGCATCACCCCAGCTTGCTGGATCTGTGAATTCACCATGCAAAGCAGCCATAGCTGCTGTCAACGGACTTACCAGGTAAACCTGTGCATCCTTGGTACCGGAACGTCCCTCAAAGTTTCTGTTAAAGGTACGTACAGACACACCTTCAGAAACCGGAGAACCACCCATGCCAATGCACGGTCCGCATGAACACTCTAAAAGACGAGCACCGGAATCAATAATATTTTCAAGCAGCCCCTCGCTGGCAAGCATTTTCAACACCTGCTTAGAACCCGGGCTGACCAGAGTATCCGTTTCAAACTTAACGTGCTTACCTGCAAACAAGTTTGCCACAGAGGCAAGGTCTGCATAGGAAGAGTTTGTACAGGAACCGATAGCAACCTGATTAACTTTAGTGCCAGCAAGACTGGCAACGGTAACAACCTGATCAGGCATATGCGGCTTCGCTGCAAGCGGTTCAAGGTCATTGAGTGTAATGCGAATTTCTTCGTCGTACTCTGCACCTTCATCCGCAACAAGCTCTGTCCAGTCTTGTGGACGTCCCATGCGGGTCAAAAATTCACGGGTATTTTCATCACTCGGGAAGAGTGAGGTAGTCGCACCGAGCTCTGCTCCCATATTAGTAATGACAGCACGTTCAGGCACAGAAAGGGAAGCTACACCAGGGCCGGCAAATTCAAAAACTTTACCTACACCACCCTTTACAGTGAGCATACCTAATAAGTGCAAAATAACATCTTTAGCAGACGCCCAACCAGTAAGTTCGCCTTCCAAGTAGACACGAACAACCTGTGGCATGCTAATAGTGTACGGTTCGCCAGCCATTGCCAACGCAACAGACAAGCCGCCTGCCCCCATAGCAAGGGAGCCTAAGCCGCCTGCAGTCGGGGTATGACTATCAGAACCAACCAGAGTTGCCCCCGGCTTACCAAAATTTTCAAGATGAAGCTGATGACAGATGCCAGTACCGGCAGGAGAAAACACAATGCCGTACTTTTCTGCAACCGTTTTAAGATAACGATGATCGTCAGGGTTTCTGAAGCCCATCTGCAATGTATTGTGATCAACGTAGCTTACAGACAAATCTGTCTTAACACGATCTACACCTAAAGCTTCAAACTGCAAGCATGCCATTGTTCCTGTGGCATCCTGCGTAAGAGTCTGATCAATACGCAGCTCTATTTCGCTGCCGGCACTCATGATTCCGGAGACCAGATGTCCGGAAATTATTTTTTGCGTTACGTTCTGTGGCATCCCTTGTTCCTCTTTCGCTACGAGTAGTTTTCTACTCATTGTTCAAACTATATTGTTGATCACATACAACATGCTGCATCACACCAGTTCACTGGTATAGATGCACCCCTTTCTGCGAAGAACAACGAATCCATCCCCTGTCAATACGATTGAGTGTGCGCTCTGAGCCTAGGGAATATCCATCCCCTGGCTACGGTACTCGTTCAACTTATTTCGCAAGGTTCGAACAGAAATCCCGAGCAGGTCTGCTGCCTGCGTACGGTTGCCCGATGTCTGCTCCAAGCCTTTCAAAATAAGTATACGTTCCATCTCATGAATAGGAATTACACTGCCGCTGAAATTACTGCAATCACCGCTACACGCATCAGAATCCGAGCTCGTATCGATACCTTCTTCTGCCTCGTCTTCTTCAAAAAGCGGCCAGTTATCCGGGTCAAGCAAGAAATGACATGGCTCAATAACGTTGCCGCCAGCAAGTAACACAGCACGTTCCATAAGGTTTTGTAATTCACGAACGTTACCCGGCCAATTGTAGGTAGACAACCAGGAAATCGCTTCTTCAGATACCTGAGCAGGTGGAAGCGCGTATTCCTTTGTGTACATGTCGATAAAGAAGTGTGCGAGTTCAATCACGTCGTCGCCACGTTCTGCAAGTGCCGGAAGTTTTAATGGAATAACATTAAGTCTGAAATATAAATCTTGGCGGAACTGTCCTTCCTTAACCCATTCTTCAAGGTTACGGTTCGTTGTTGCGAGAACCCTGACATTGACTTTTATAGTCTCGGTACCGCCAACACGGTCCAACTCACCTTCTTGAAGGACACGTAGCAGTTTAGCCTGCAACGCCAAGTCCATTTCAGAAATTTCATCCAGAAGAATTGTGCCGGTATGCGCCAATTCAAATTTGCCCAGTTTTCGTGAAATCGCACCTGTAAACGAACCCTTTTCATGCCCGAAAAGTTCGCTTTCCAACAAATGCTCCGGTAATGCAGCGCAGTTCACAGCGACAAAAGGATTATCCGCACGATCAGAATGGGCATGCAGATAACGGGAGAACATTTCTTTACCGGTTCCGGACTCGCCGGAGATTAAAACGGTCGCTTTTGATGGTGCAACCTGTCGTGCCAGTGCCAGAACCCGCTGCATAGCGCGGTTAGAACCGATAATCTTCGGTCCTTTTTCTGTTGCTGGAATAACAGCCTTATGTCCGCCAAGAGTAGAAGTTGGTGGAACAGCTTTTGGCTTTTTCCCCTCTTCAGGTACTACCGCACATATTTTCTCAAAAAGTAGCGGTTCAAGCCAATAGTCGTGTGCACCCATTTGAAGAAATTTTTCAGCTTCGCTCGCATTTCCTTTATCAGAAAACACAACAATAGATGGGAAGTCTGCGTCTGCTTCGGCAGCAGTAAGCAATTCTTCCACTGAATAACCGGACAGCGAAGGACGCGAAAAAATTACATCAGGACGAGACTTCGCAATAAATGCGAGGGCGCCCTTATAATTTTCCGCAAGCCCGACTTCAAAACCTGCGTCTTTAAGCTGGGGGAAAATACGAGTAATCGAAGTTGCCGGTGCAAGAAAAAGTATACGTCTTGATGACATGCAATCCTCTATGGTGACATCAAAAAAACAGAAGTTAAAGAGCGACCAACTCTGCCATAAATCTATCTGATTGGCAAAGTGTAGTTATACCACCAGCCGCGTGCTGCTGCCTCTTTTAAAAGAAACGCACTTAACGTATACCCAAAGCCCTTGCTACAATGGATGTAACAAGGCACTACCGCATACATGGAGAGTTTTTACCATCATGACAGTTACCCAAGCATACAAGCAGCACGGCGCTCACGGGGGTGAAGTTTTTCGCATTGCTCGCGAAACAGGTTCGGCACCTGACAACATTACGGACTTTTCCAGTAATGCAAACTCACTATGCCATGATATAACAGAAGAAATTCTTTTTTCCAATATGCATGGTAGCTACAGTGACTACAACCACTATCCGGACACATGGGCCTCTGAACTCACAGCAGCAATCGCAGAACACGAATCTGTTTCAACGCAGGAAATCGTTGTCGGGCATGGCTCAACTGAAACAATATTCTTAACGTTCCAGCAACTCAAACCAAAAAAAGTATTGCTCGTTGGCCCCATGTTTTCGGAATATGCAAGAGCCTGTTCCATTTTTGCTGATAACTATGATGTACTCACCTGCTCATCAAATACCGGTTTTATACCGACTCCCGCAGAATTTGCCAAATCCGATAAATATGATCTCGTAGTGCTTTGTTCACCCAACAACCCTGCTACCATCACTTATCCGAACATGCAGGAAATTATTCAAGCAATCCACAGTCCATGTATATTGATAGATTCCACGTATCGGGAATTTTTGTATGGCGAACCGGAATATAATGCCACACATACGGCTCAATATAGAAAATGGTGCAACCATGGCACACGAATCATCACAATGCACAGCTTCACTAAATTTTTCTACTGCACAGGTGTCCGCCTTGGCTATGCAATAAGCGATACAGACACCGTCACTGAACTAAAACAGGGCAAAATGCCTTGGACTGTTACAGCATCTGCCCAAAAGGCCGGAATTAATTTCTTGCAACACATTGAACAATACCGCGCACGTCTGCCGCAGATGCGAATCTACCGTGCAATGTTTACAGAAAAAATACGGACAACAGATGTGTTTAATCCAAGCTGCATTTTTTCCGGAGTTAACTTTCTTTTTTGCCAACTAAAAAATCCGGAGCATGGTGCAACGCTCTATGAATTTCTGCTCGCACGAAGCATTCTTATTCGCCTCTGCGACAATATTCCGGGAACTGAAAAGGGATTTATTCGTATGCAGGTTAAATCCCCTGAAGAATGGAAGACGCTCATCAGCGCACTGCAAGACTGGAAGACCTATCTCAACACATCTTGTTGTTAAAAAAAGCCGTAAGAACGACAAAAGCCCAGTGAGGGGAACACTGGGCTTTTGTCAAAAATGAAGCGACTGAATCATTTCCGTGAAGCGAGGGACCACACGGACTTGACACCGAAAAGAGCGGTATAACCGTTCTTTTATTTTCTATTAGCACATCCTGTGCCAAGAACGCCATTCACTGCAACAAAGCGGATACCAACACTTTTATATTGACGCACAGAGATCACTACGTTACGAAATTTCGTTGTTTACGAATTTTCGTAACGAAATAATGGAGCGAGGAAAAATAATGCCACAATCAAACAGCAAGTTGCATGACGATTCAGACGGACTGGGTACTGAAAAAACCACAGGACGAGTTTTCAGCACAACCTTTTCCGGACGAGATGTTACCATCAGTGATTTCCCATTGCCAGAAGATGCCAAGAAGGAGACTTTCCCTCTGCCTTCTACGCCTGATATTCAGCCGAAGCTGCAAAAGAAAAAGCCTAAAAGCTACAACAGACTTCAGACAAAACTAAACTCACTGGATATCACACCGTTTCTGGATTTGATGCTCTCTGTCGCGCACGAACGTGACCCATCAAAAATTATTGAACGAGCAAGCACCGGCTACAAAGGCACCCACGTTACAATGGGGGCTTTCTGGCTCCGGCCAACTAAAAAAATGGCGGATATTGTCACGCCGCATCCTTCAGCGGATACAATGCTTAGACTTGTCGCTTACTCCGGCCTCAATGACCGTTCCCCGTTAAACTGGGATCATGCTTTGGGTACATATGAGCTGGCACCTGTCACCGAGCCTATCTTTGACGCCTGCCAGAGAGGGATCCCCTCTATCGGCCCTTCTCCTGAGGAGTGGGATCGTCCTGCGTGGGCCATAAAGGAAGGGTATCAAGCTTACTCCTCATTTCCCGTAATGTATAACGATGAATTTCTTGGAATTCTCTCTACATTCTATGACCGCCCGATGAAAGGCCCTTTTGCTCAGTTGCATTCAATGCATCAGAAAATGCACAAAATCTTTGCGGACACAGTGGCACGTGCTCTTGTTAATGCTGTTGCGTTTGAAGAAATCCAAAAACTACGCGGCGAACTGGAACTGGAGAACCAACTCCTGCGCCGTGCAGTGCAGGAGAAACGTCTTGATAACAATTTGATCGGTGACTCCGACTCTCTTGCCCGCGTCATGGAACAAATTGACGTGGTATCTCCAACCGACGCAAGTGTGCTTTTACTTGGTGAATCCGGTACAGGTAAAGAACTGCTAGCTGAAGCTATACATAGCCGATCTACTCGCAACCAAAACGCTTTTGTCCGCGTTAACTGCTCCGCAATCCCACACGAACTTTTCGAAAGTGAATTTTTTGGGCACGTAAAAGGCTCATTTACCGGCGCGATTCGCGACAGGGTCGGACGCTTCCAGATGGCTGATAACGGTACGCTTTTCCTTGATGAAGTTGGAGAAATACCGCTGGAACTTCAAGGCAAGCTTCTCCGTGTCTTGCAGGAAGGGACATTTGAACCTGTCGGTGATGAACGTTCCAGAAAAGTAAATGTCCGCATTGTTGCAGCGACAAACAAAGATCTGACAAAAGAAGTTGCCGCAGGCCGCTTCCGGCAGGATTTATATTTTCGTCTTTCTGTTTTCCCTATCAATGTGCCACCGCTTCGGGAGCGCCGTAACGATATTCCTTTGCTTGCCCGACACTTTATCAACCTTGCTGCTAAACGCATGAACATTTCAGCACCACGTCTGAATCCACACCACGTTGAACGACTTCAGGAATACAATTGGCCGGGTAACGTCAGGGAGTTACAGAACGTTATTGAACGCGCGGTAATCATGTCACACAGTGGTAATATGGAACTCTACATTCAAGACAACAGTAATGCTACCCCTCCGCAAGAAATGAATGTGCACGCATACCCTTCAACACTAGCTCAGGCAACACCACCAGCATCTGCGCCGCCTCCACAGGATATTATAACAGAAGCAGAATGGACAGCCATGCAGCGTGAGAACATTATGCAAGCGCTTGAGGCCACAAACTGGCGTGTTCAAGGCAATGGCGGCGCAGCAGAACTCCTCGGCATCAAACCGACAACTCTTCGTTCTAGAATGCAAAAACTGGGCATAGAAAAACGATAAAGAATGCACCAAAACTCAATGTACGTATGACGCATTACGGAAAGCACAAGAAAGCGGCTCATCATTATTTGACAGCCGCTTTTACATACAAAACCATAAATAGAAAAACATCCACAAACCTACGATGCAAAGAACCTCGCTATTGCTTCATCCACAGTCCCGTCGTACCCGATACCGGAAAACACGCCACGTTCACTTAGATAAAGTTTGGTTTTTGCTCCCACATCACCACACAAAACGGTTGTAACACCTTCTTGTATCAACCACTGAGCAACCTTGCGCCCTGCCGCTTCTGTATCATCCCTATAAGGGTTCGCGTGGACAGCACGCGTACCATTGTTCTGGTCAACCAGCAAAAACATATCTGCACGGCCAAACACAGGCTCCACTTCGTAAACTCCGTTCCTTATTCTCGCCGCCACAGCAATCTTCATATAACCCTCACAAAAATAACAATCATAATCAAAACACACCAATATAATTATACAAAAGCAGCCTTTCGTAGTTCCTCTGCTGCATCTTTAGGCGACAAAGCACCACAGATAGCAGAAACAACAGCAACCCCGTCTGCACCTGCTGCAATAACTTCTGCGGCATTGGCAGTTGTTATTCCCTCGAATCCAACAATTGGAAGACTCGTCATATTCCGAGCTTTCTGGACTCCTGAAATTTGCCAAGGCGTTACATCCCGTGGAATTGAAGGGGTAGAAAAAACAGGAGAAATACCTATATAGTCAATGTCGAGAGCATTGGCCTCTTCAATCTGTTCAAGAGTTTCAACAGTAATCCCCACAATGGCATCACCACCGACCAACGCGCGCACGTCCTGCACACGCATATCAGTTTGCCCAACATGAACACCATCAGCACGTACAGCTAACGCTATGTCCACACGATCATTAATTATGAGCGGAATTTCGAGTGGAGCTAACAACGCGCGTAGTTGGCGTGCAAGTTCAACAAACTTCCGTGTTTCCATTTTTTTTTCACGCAACTGAACCATGGTTACACCACCACGGACGGCCGCACCTACGGTATCCTCAAGCGGCATCATTGTGCAGCGACTACTATCTGTTACCAGATAAAGTGAGAAATCAGCACTTTGTCTCATTACACACTCCTCACTTCGACAAGTCTTGTTATGTCATTTTCAGTTACGTTATGAAGGGCATCGATAAAATGCACGGCGAAAGTTCCCGGCCCGTTCGATGCAACTTTTGCAAGACCACCTGCAGCTGCCATACATCCCATTCCGGATACAGCAGCCGCAAAGCTGTCTTCGCAGATTGCCAAATGTGCCCCGCAAATTGCAGTTGCAATACACCCCATTCCAGTAACAAGTGGCATGTAATCACTTCCACCCGTAATATTGTATACTGTCTCACCATCCGTGATCAAATCCACGCAACCGGAAACAGCAACAGCGCACTGATACTTGCGCGCTAAAGTTTTAGCACTTGTTTCTGCCTCATTGGAGTCGTTACAGGAATCCACTCCACGAGTCATCGCCCCAACGCCAGCTAACGCCATAATTTCCGAGGCATTACCGCGCACTAACGACACACAGCCTTCTTCAAGAAGAGATATGGAAGTTTCCGTACGCAAGCGGGATGCCCCTGCTCCCACAGGATCCAGCACAACAGGCTTATATTTTGCGGCCGCAATTGAAGCTGCAAACCGCATACTATCTATCCATCCAGTGCTTAAGGTGCCAATATTTAATACAAGCGAACCCGCTATAGTTATCAATTCTTCCAGTTCTTCTTTAGCGTGAGCCATTATTGGCGAAGCGCCGGCACTGAGAAGAGCATTCGCGGTAGAATTCATGACAACATAGTTGGTAATGCTGAGTACAACAGGGCCACTGCCACGCACTTTATCTATATTGTCCCAAACAGTATTGACTGAAAACATTATGCACCTTCCTATAATAACGTTATGTGTCCCACCATCTAGAATAGTCTAGAGTTTACCCGTAAGCTACTATATTGCAAATAAAAAACGGAACGAATAGTATACTTTATCGAAATGACACCGTATATTATCCGTTCCGTCAAGGAACCAAATAAGTAGTCTTTTTTTATAGAAGGGTGTTTTTAAATTCCTCATCTAAACCCACAATGGCAATATTGTGCTCATTCGCAAGTGCAATAGCCGCTTCTCTATCAAAAAAAAGAGTTTTCCCTGCATAGTAAGCGAGGCAACTATACCCGCCATCCACTAAATTTTGAATAGTATTCAAACCAAGCGCCGGAAGGTCAATGCGCTCATCCTGATTTGGTTTCAGCAACTTAATGGCAACGCAGCCCTGGCCTCCAAGCGCCGCACCACGCTTAATAGTCGCATCTGTCCCTTCTAAACACTCAACAGCAACAACCATGTGCTCTCGAACAACAATGCACTGACCAATATCCATACTCCCAATCTGTTCACCGATCGGAATACCGTATGCGAGGGTCTCACGTTGCTTTTCTGTAAGTTTTTTCTTTGTAAGTACACCAACAGGTCCGCGCAAGTTAGGAACTAATTCTGCAGCCTGTACAATATGCAGCCCATCAGACTCCAACTCATCTAATACGCCACGCAAAAGTACGTCATCACCTTTTGAGCGAATCTTGAACAATACCTTTGCAGCTCGAAAATCCGGCCGAATATCCAACGCCTTTGGCTTATTAATAGCACCGGCAAAACACACGCGGTTCACACCATTATTTTTGAAAAACTGTATAAGCTTGGAAAGAGCACCAAGATGAAGCATTTCAAAAACATCTGCCTTACTCTCAATTGCGGGGTCTGTGTGGCCAACAAAACCACACATAACAACAGAGAGCCCTTCCTCACGGGCACCTTGGGCTACAAGCTCAGGAAACTGGCCTGCGCCTGCAATTATCCCAATTCGCTCTTGTAATGCTGCCATATCTATTTTTGCTCCAAAGGCTTAAAAAAAGAAGGAAGGCACTACACCTTCCTTCTTTATATTTCAATCCAACAGTGTAGCTTAGTCGTTATGCGATGGCAAAATACCACGCTCACTTTTACGCACAAAATCTACAAATTCAAGGACTTCAGAAAAGTTACCAAATTCATATTCCAGCTGTTCAAGTGCCTCTTTTCGAGGAGTAGTAGAATGCCAGATGAGTTTGTACGCATTTTTAAGAGCACGAATAACTTCGCGGGAAGCTTTTAAGCGACGCAGCCCAACCAGGTTAGGACCATTCACACCTGCACGATTACCGGTTGCAAGCATGTACGGAGGTAGATCCTGACCGATGCCGGTCATGCCACCAACAAATGCATGGGTACCGATGCGGACAAACTGATGTACTGCAGAAAGTCCTGCGATAATGGTATGATCAGCAACCTGAACATGTCCCGCAAGCGTTGCATTATTAGACATAATAATATTATTGCCAAGAATACAATCGTGCGCAACATGCGTGTACGCCATCATGAGGTTATTACTACCGATAACAGTTTCTAAGCCGCCATCTTCTGTACCACGATGTAAGGTTGCAAATTCACGGATACTGTTATTGTCGCCGATTTTCAACCAGCTAACTTCACCGTGAAATTTAAGATCCTGCGGAATACCGCCCACTGCCGCATAGGAGTGGATATGGTTATTTTTCCCCATGCGGGTGTACTGTTTGACAGATGCAAAAGCGTCAATCTTTGTACCATCTCCGATGATGACATCATCCTCAATTACGGCACAAGGACCAACAACAACCCCTTCTCCAATTTCCGCATTAGGCGAAACAAAGGCGGAAGGATGAATCTCAGTAGCCACGCTACATATCCTCCTTATTCATGATAGCGGCTGTCATTTCTGCTTCTGCAGCAAGCACACCATCAACATATGCTTTGCCTTCCATCTTCCACAGTTTCAGCTTGTGACGAATAAGACGGCACTTAAGCTCAAGCTTATCGCCTGGGTACACAGGTCTACGGAAACGAACTTTCTCCATACCTGTAAACAGGAACAACTTATCTTCAAGTGGCATATCCGTACTTTTGAGCACGAGAAGTCCACCTGCCTGAGCAAGCGCTTCCATAATAAGCACACCCGGCATTACAGGAATTCCGGGAAAGTGTCCCTGAAAGAACGGCTCGTTCATTGTAACGTTTTTATACGCATCAATGGACTCGAGCGGAGTGTAGTCTAGAACACGGTCTACAAGCAAAAAAGGATATCTATGTGGAAGCAGATCAAGGATCTGACGGATGTCCAAAATATTCTGTTCGGTGGCTGTCATGTTTGTGTACCTCTATTTTTTCAACGCTTCGATTTCTTTTTCAAGCTGTTTTACTCGTTTAAACAGATCAGGAATTTTAGGAGAAAGAGTTGTATGACGCATGAAAATCCCCTTTTCCATCGCCGGCATACCAGCCATCGTTACTCCGGCCGGAATGTCTTTTCCTACTCCAGTTTTTGGACCAACAGTTGCGCCGTCGCCAATGGTCAGATGACCGGCAATACCAGCCTGTCCTGCCATAACAACACCGTTACCAACTTTGGTGGAACCGGAAATACCTACCTGTGACACAATAAGGCAGTTGCTGCCCATCTCAACATTATGCCCGAGCATAACAAGATTATCAATTTTTGTTGCGTCGCCTACGCTTGTAGAGCCAAGCACGGCGCGGTCAATGGTGGTGTTTGCACCAATTTCCACATCGTTACCGATAGTTACGTTACCGATCTGTGGAATTTTCTGTACGCCAAACTCTGTTGGAGCAAAACCAAAACCATCACCACCAAGTACGACGCCTGCATGGATAATGCAGTCATCACCGAGAGTTGTTTCAGCCATAAGCACAACATTAGGGTACAGAATACAGTCAGATCCAACAGTTGAATCTTCCCCGACATAACATCCGGGGAAAAGAACCGTTCCGGATCCGATAGTAGCACGCGGGCCGACAAAGACATGCGGATACACAGTTACGTTATCAGCAATTATTGCAGTTGGATCGATGAAGGCGAGTTCTGATATTCCCTTCATCTCGCCCTGAGGCTTAGCAAACATGGCAACGCAACGAGCAAAGTCGAAATACGGGTTTTCACTAATAAGCGCGCGCTGGACATTCGCTACCTGATCAGCAGTACAAACAACTGCACCTGCGTTAGTTTCTGCAAGCTTAGAGGAATACTTAGGATTAGCTAAAAAACTAAGTTCTGTTTCCAGTGCATCATCAAGGGTGTTTACGCCAGTTATTTCAAGATCATCACCAGCAAACTCAAGACCAAGATTTTGTGCGATTGTAGAAAGCAGCATGCTTAACCGTATCCCTTATTTTTTAGCTTTTTTAGCTTTTTTCTGTTCAGCTTTAAATTTATCGAGTTTTGTTCGGTAGATACGGTTAACAACAACCATCACCTGTTTGGTTACATCTACTGGATTCTTAAGGTACAAAACTGCACCCTGCGCTTTTGCGATAATCATTTCGTAACCATTTTTACGACCGTACTCGCGGGTAGCTTCAAGCATAAGAGCAGACATATCGCGAAGAGCAGACTGTTCTGCAGCACGCGCACGCTCTACAAACTTCCGCTGGCGCTGAAGGAGAGCACTTTCTTCTTTACGAAGCTCCTCCGTTTTAGTTTTTCGAGCATCCTCGGAAAGAGCCTGGCTCTGAACGCGAAATTCTTTTACTTTTGCATCAAAAGCAACTTTATCGTCTCTAAGTTTTTTATCTTCAACGCCAAAAGTCTGCTTCATAGCCTTGGCAATCGCCAATGCTGGTTCAGAATCTTTAGCGATGACTCCAAAATCAACTTCACCATATTTTGCAGCTACCGCAGATGAAGCAAAAAGAAAGGTACAAGCCACTACTGCTAAAAGAATATTACGCATCAAATGCTCCTAAAAAAATTTCGTTACTTAACAATATGTTAGTTATTTAACCATCAATAGAATTTATCAAGTTGATTGAGTGGATAGCCTCATCATATTCCACAGTCAAGAACTTGTCGTTTCTACCACTCAATCTGTAGCTACAGATACAGTGGATTTTACAGCGCATTACCGAAGTAACATCACCTCATATGAAACATAACAACTTCATATGACAACACAAATGCTTCGCAATTCAGTACTACACAAAAAACTCATGCGCTGTCAGTGAGAAATCGGTCATATTTCGTATTATTTTGTCAGCTACATAGCTGCATAGTTTTTTAAATTACGTCTGTACGTAGTTAACGCCTTAGCAATACCGTCTGCCAGCAAGTTCAAATACGAACTGTTTCGCAAACGTTTTGCTTCTGTCGAGTTTGAACAATAGCCCAGTTCCACGAGGATTGACGGCATTTTTGCCCCCATAAGAACATAGAACGGTGCACTTCGAACTCCGTTACTTCTCGTCTTCCAGCCTCTGGCTCGTACAGTTTTGAGCATGCTCGCTTGCACCAACTCTGCGAGAGCTTTTGACTCCTGCATTTTAGAGTTAAGCATCAGGTCTGTCAGAATAAATTGCAAGTCGCTAATACGCTTTTCTGAAATGGCGTTCTCGCGCGCCGCAATACGGCGAGCACTTTTCGATCGTGCAAGGTTCAAGTAGTACGTCTCAATACCGTTAACGCTTCGTTTGTTGTTTGCGTTAATATGCAGTGAAACAAATAGATCTACCTTTTGCACATTCGCCTTTGCGGTACGCTCTTCCAAAGGAATGAAGACATCAGTAGAACGGGTATAGACTACATTAAAGCCTTTTGCTTTAAGTTTTTTACCAAGCATTTTTGCAGTCTTTAGAACGTAATCCTTCTCTCGAATTCTATTTTTAGATGCACCTGGATCTTTGCCACCATGCCCTGCATCAATCATAACAGTTTTTACTGTCAGACCAAGCTGTTCAACAAGATCAGGAATCTTACGGGAAGGAGGTACTGTTCGGGAAGCTTTCTTCGGCTTACTTACTGGAGCTTTTCGTGACAAATCTACAGGAGGTTGTCTCTTTTCCCCAGCCTGCGGAGCAGAGACATCCACGACAACTCTATACGGATTTTCCAGAGCAAAAACGGTGTACTTTTGCACCGATTCAAAATCAAGCACCACTCTACTGGTAGCCGGAACGGGCTTACCAACACGAATCATCCTCAAGATGCCATCATAAATTTTTAATTCGTCTTTTACCGCCTGAGACGGAACGGTTCCCGCCAAATCAATATAAAGTCTGAATGGCAGATTACGTGACGGGTCAGCATTTAAAAACTTATACTGATGCTTCACCTCTCCACTCAAATCAATCACGACACGTGTGTAGTCATTACTACTAGTAAAACGAATACCGTTTAATACCACTTTGCCCGAAGCTTTATGCGAGGAGGGTGCGGTTCGCGACGTTGCACGTGACGGGCTGACTTTCTTAACTACTTTGGGTCTGGGCGCAGCAGAAGAGCTTGAACCACGAATCTCTGCAAGAATTTTTCTATGTAATTCAAGAGCATTCTTATACTTATCTCCAGACTGGTATTTACGAAGAACAGTATTCAACGTCCGTCTTGCTTCAGCAGGCTGATTCAGATTGTAATATTGAATTCGCGCTGATCTGTATAAGGAATCATCCGTCCATGAATGTTTCGTAAACCGCCTTGAACATCTGTTATAGTAATCAACTGCGGCCTGAAAATCAGAACGAAGATACGAACGCTTTGCCAATTCTTCATTAACGCGTCCCATATAGTACAAGACTTTAGGAGCATAGGAACCATCTGGATTCGCCTGATAAATAGCAATAAACTTATCTTCCAGCCGTTTCCAGTTAGAACGATAGCGTGCTTGATTTGAATTTTTAACAAGCGATCTGAACTGATTCAACGCGTTTCTGTAATCCCCGCTAATAGAAGCATAAGAATTTGTAACTGAGAGAAGAATGACGAGAAGAAGCAAAGGCAAATAGAGAATGCCTTTTTTTCTGATAATTAGCATAGTTTTCCTAGTTAGTCCGCGCATTGAAATTGGAATTTGTAAAAAGGCCGCCAGTAAAAATCATTAGAAGGATACTTAAACCGGTCCAGAGGTGCAACCCTGGCCAAGACTTTTGCATAAAAAAAGCGCGACCATAAGGTCGCGCTTTTACTTGATTGGATTTAAAACGCCTGACCCATTGCAAATTCAAAGCGCGGAGACTGTCTTTCTCCGTTCACATCTGCAAGAGGAACACCGTATGCGAAGCGTAAATCACCCATTGGAGAACGCCAGCGCAGTTCCAGACCGGTACTGTAGAGCCAGTCTTTATTAGAGGTAAGACCATCATCATCTTTGTCATCGAAGTTAGTACCCACGTCAAAGAACGGTACAATAGTCATACCCAGCTCATTCTCAAAATACCACTGGTACTCAAAGTTAGCGAACGCCATGCGGGTACCACCAATTTTGTCACCATCATTCTCGCGCACTGCAAAGTCGTTGATGTCGTAACCACGCACGCTATTAATACCACCAACCCAAAAACGTTCTACAATTGGGATATCACTTTGAGAGCCGCCATTAGGAAGCAATGCTGCAGCCTTTGCACGGGCCATCAGCACGTGGTCATTGTTCAAGGCATAGTACTGACGGGCTTCACCAACTACTTTAATGAAATCATCAGTACCCTGAAGGAAGCTACCACCGTAGTTTACGGTAAGGTTTACAACATTACCGGCCGTCGGGCGCTGGAAATTATCAATGGTGTTGCGGGAGAAAGCTGCATGGAGCACGCTCGCATAGCGGGTGCCTTCATCAGCCTGCTCTTTAATGAGGTTGTCCGCATCATCATCTACATCTGTAATCTGATACTGGTCAAAACGGTAACCGGCGTAGACACGAGACCACTTACCTACCGGATAACCAAAGCTAATTTTAGCGCCTGTCTTATTATAATCGTAGTCGTCATATTCAGTTTCTGTGATGTATGTACGAGCACTAAATGAAAGATCGCTATCATATACACTTGGGTTCAAGAAACTCAGATCGTAGGAGGTTTTTTTAGACGAGAAGCTGGCAGTCAATGCAAGCCTGTAGCCTTTACCCCACAAGTTATCTTCCTTGATAGAACCGGAGAAACCAACACCATCATATGAAGACCAACCGACACCGGCCATAATAGAGCCAGTATTTTTTTCTTTAACCTTAACTTTAAGATCAACTTCTTCTGGAGACTGCGTTGGAACAATGTTCACGCTTGCTTCAGAAAAATACCCAAGGTTATTCAACGTGCGGTTACTGTCACGCAGCTTATCGCCATTGAAAAGCTCACCGTCTGTCAGTTCAACAGCACGACGCACAACATTATCACGAGTGCGAGTATTGCCTTCCACTACGACACGGCGGACATACACTTTGTTCTTTTTGTTAATCTTATAGGAGACGTTTGCAATGTGGTCTTCTGCTCGCTGAATACCAAAATCAACATCAGCGTAGGCATAACCGTAGTTTGCATACCAGTCACCAATTTTAGTACTATCCTCACGAAGGACAGTATAGTTGAGGTACTCCTCATCTTCCTTCCACTCGTCCAACCCAATAATAGACAGGTAGGTTTCGTCCGGCTCAATGAGATCACCCGTAAAGGTAATTGTGCCAAGCTTATAACGCTCACCTTCAGAAACCGGGAAGGTAATAACAATACCGTCTTCTTCATAATCTACACGCGCATTACCAACACGAACATCGAGGAAGCCTCGGTTCAAGTAGTACGCAGCAATCGCTGCGACGTCACGTTCAAGGTAATCTTCACGCAGAACACCAGAGCCGGTAAGCCATGAGAACATTCCGCGTTCAGACAAAGCTAGTTCGCTCTTCACGTCATCTGCATCAAGTTTTTCAACACCTTCGAGCTGTATATCTTTAATGTAGAGCTTCTCGCCTTCTTTTACATTAAATGTAAGAGTCGCACCGGTTGTACCACGTTCAATCTTGTAATCAACCTCAGCAAGGTAATAACCTTCTTTCCTGTACAAATCGCGAACGCGTGCAATATCATCAGACAGGAGCTTTTCGTTAAGAATAGCACCCTGTTTTGAACTGATTGCGGCAAGAATATCATCACTATCAACAGCATCAGAGCCGGAGATTATGATGTTATTAATTTTTGGTTTTTCTACAACGGTGATAACAAGTTCATTACCATCACGTTTTTTCTCAACAGACACCTGCACATCACTGAAGAATCCAAGACCGTAAATACGTTTAATTTCTTCGTTGATTTTTTTGCTATCAAGAGCATCACCCTTCTGAATTCGCATACGTAGAAGAACTACGTCCGGATCCAGAATTTTAGTACCCTTAACTACAATATTAGAAATTGACTGCTTACGCAGCATCTCGTTTGTAGCTTGAGCCACAAGCTCATCGACAGCAGGAAGCACATTAATAAGACCAGACTTATTAATGTAAATTGGCTTTGCAGGTTGAAGTCCGTAAGCTTCTACCAAGCGTGCATCAATAGAAAGTTGTTCACCAACCTGTGTAAAGCTACCATAGACGGCATAGTCTGAGTTAGACAACAAACACAGATCACGAACAATTGAAATATTAAGCTCGGTGACAGCATTTTCTGCTAAAATTCTTTCAACTTCATCATCAGGAACAATTGAAAAGTTTTTTGCAGCTAAACGTTCTCCGATTAAATCAGGCAAACCATCTTCCAAGTAACTCAAATCATCGCCTGAGTTAACGGCAAAAGGCAGTACAAGTACCCGAATTCCATTCCGTGGCGCAGCAAATGCGCTTGCAGCAATTAACAGCGCAAGCAGCATGAAGACCATGACAACGCACGGTCTAAACTGTTTGGACATAAAGTTCTCCAGCTCGCAGTTCAAGACGGCGACGCATAATATCCGACAGTTCAGGATTATGCGTAACTACAACCAAGGTCATACCGAGCTCATCATTTAGTCGAAGAAGTAATTCTCCAACTGACTCGCCAGTACGTTCATCAAGATTTCCAGTGGGTTCATCTGCAAGCAAAACTGAAGGCCGCATAAGAATGGCACGGGCAATAGCAGCCCGCTGTCGCTCCCCGCCTGACAACGTTGTAACCTTATGTTCAAGCCGCTTTCCCAGTCCAACGAGTTGCAACATTTCGCTGGCCCGTTCAAAGGCGTCTTTTTTGGTCACACCGCCAATAATCGCTTGCATAGCTACATTTTCAATCGTCGAAAATTCCGGCAGCAGATGATGAAACTGAAACACAAATCCAATCTCCCGATTTCGCACTACAGCCTTAGCGTCATCAGACAATTCCGCAAGATTTCTACCATTGAAAAGTAACTCACCCCTCGAAGGAATATCAAGGGTTCCCAATAGATGCAAGAGAGTACTTTTACCTGAGCCGGATGCACCCGTGATTGCAAGAGCCTCACCCTGCTCTATAACCAGGTCCAAATTATTTATAACCGTAAGCAACTCAGCAGGACCTTCATAGTCCTTTCCGACGCCCTTAAGCTCATACAATGGTGCGGCACTCATTATTCATACCTCAATGCATCTGCCGGTTCTAGTTTTGCAGCCTGCTTTGCTGGATATAGAGTTGCGATAAAACACAATACCATTGCAGCGACTCCAATTATCACGAGATCTGTCCAATTATAAAGAACCGGAAGCCTGTCCAATGAATACACACCCTTCGGAAGCTTTACGAATTGATAACGCTTAAGCAGTTCACCTACCCCAAGTCCAAGGGCAAAGCCCAGAGCAGTTCCCACCACTCCGATAATAGTTCCCTGCAGCATAAAAATTCTGCGAATCTGCTGTTTGGTTGCTCCCATAGACATGAGCACTGCTATGTCACGGGTTTTTTCCATAACAAGCATGACCAGAGTGGTAATAATGGAGAATGAGCCAACCAGAACAATGAGCGTAAGGATAACACCCATCGCTGTTTTTTCCAGTTTCAGTGCAGCAAACAAGTTAGCATTCATATCCATCCAGCTTCTTGCATAGAAAGGATACCCGCCAAGTTTTTTAGTTATTTCTTTGGCGACTGCGTCTGCTTTGTTTACATCACTGACAGAGAGCTCAAGCCCCGTAACGGCATTTTTATTCCATCCAAGCAATTCCCGAGCGGAATCTAGAGTTACAAACGCAAGGGATGAATCATATTCCCACATGCCCGTTTTATAGATGCCGACAACTTTAAAGTTACGGACCCTTGGAACGAAGCCTTGTGATGTTTTTTTACCGGAAGGAGAAAGAAGATTTATACGCCGCCCCACACCTACACCAAGGCGTTTGGCAAGCTCTTTGCCGACAATAATCCCCGGAAGCCCTTTACGATTAAGATCCGGAAAACCACCATCCTGCATGTATTTGCGGATTGTGAGAACCCTGTCCGCAGACTCAGGCTGCACACCGCGTAAAATGATACCTTTCACACCCTGAGATGAGGAAGCCATAAGTTCTGAGTAAACAAAAGGGGTGACTCCGGCAACACCGGAGACACCCTCAATTTTTTTCATTAACTCAGTATAACCGGACATATTTCCGGTTGCACTCATGGTAATTACGTGAGCATTCACGCCCAGAATTTTATCCCTCAAGTCCTTTGTGAAACCGTTCATCACACCCATAACTACTATGAGCGAAGCAACACCAAGAGCGACTCCGAGAACAGAAATAATCGA
Source organism: Halodesulfovibrio aestuarii DSM 17919 = ATCC 29578 (assembly GCF_000384815.1). Classification (NCBI taxonomy): domain Bacteria; kingdom Pseudomonadati; phylum Thermodesulfobacteriota; class Desulfovibrionia; order Desulfovibrionales; family Desulfovibrionaceae; genus Halodesulfovibrio; species Halodesulfovibrio aestuarii. The sequence continues at coordinate 156,933 of NZ_ARQF01000018.1, read as the reverse complement.
TATGACCGATATAAATGACTGTTGTCGACGCGCAAACAGGTATCGCAGCGCAATGAAGGACTCAAAGTTCATAAGCTATGGCTAACTCTCCGGTTTAAGGAGTGGGAAGAGAATTACCTCACGGATTGATGGAGAATCAGTAAGAAGCATAACAAGACGGTCAATACCGATCCCCTGACCAGCAGCCGGAGGCATACCGTATTCAAGAGCACGAAGATAATCTTCGTCCATGTAGTGTGCTTCATCATCACCCGCTTCTTTTTCTGCAACCTGATCAAGGAAACGCAAGCGCTGATCAACAGGATCGTTAAGTTCAGAGAATGCGTTACCAAGCTCGCGACCGGTCATGAAAAGTTCATAACGATCAGTAAAACGAGGATCATCTTCGTTTTTACGAGAAAGAGGCGAGATATCTGTCGGGTAATTGTAAATGAAAGTTGGCTGAATCAGATCCGGTTCAACATCAAGATCAAACAGCTTAGCTTGAAGCTTAGCAAGCTTCTCACCTTCCATTACTTTTTCCCCACGGCTTTTCAAATGTGCAACAAGCTTGTCGTAATCTTCGTACAGTTCTTTGGTGTGACCACCAATAACTTCTAAAGATTCGAGGAAGCCGACGCGACGCCAAGTACCAGGGGTCAGATCAATTTCCTGACCTTGATAGGTAATAACGGTGGTACCGCACACCTTCTTGGCAATGTGTCCAAAAAGCTCTTCTGTAAGATCCATCAGGTCTTCAAACGTTGCATATGCCCAGTAGAACTCACACATAGTAAATTCTGGGTTATGCTGAGTAGAAACGCCTTCGTTACGGAAGTTACGGTTAATTTCAAAAACTTTTTCGAAACCACCAACGAGTAAACGTTTCAAGTAGAGTTCCGGTGCAATACGCATAAACATATCATGCTCTTGCGCATTATGGTAGGTGACAAACGGACGAGCAGTTGCGCCACCAGGAATTGGATGCATCATTGGAGTTTCAACTTCCATGAAGCCATTATCTTCCATAAATCTACGGAACTCACGCACAATAGCAGTACGTTTGCGGAAAATTTCCCGAGTCTTTGGCGTTACAATAAGGTCAACGTAACGCTGACGGTATCGAATCTCAACGTCTTTAAGACCATGATATTTTTCCGGGAGCGGACGAATAGACTTTGTAAGAAGCTGAACACTTTTACAGTCTAAGGTCAGTTCGCCTGTTTTAGTGCGAAATAATGTACCCACAACACCAACGATATCGCCGATGTCAAATTTCTTAAACTTCTGGTACGATTCAGTACCAAGGGTATCACGAGCAGCGTAACACTGCATCTTACCACTTTTGTCAAGAACGTGGAAAAAGGTAACTTTACCGAAAGAACGAAGACCGACAATACGACCTGCGCAAAAGAATTCCTTATCAAGGGATTCTAATTCTTCAGTATCAAGACCCTCATATTCTGCACGAATTTGAGAAAAATCATCTTCCTTCTTAAACCCGTTCGGGTACAAGGAAATACCTGCATCCATTAAGTCGCAGGACTTTGCCACTCTATTCTTCACCACTTCGTTTAACTCATCACGGTCAACAAAGCTCTCCAACATAGGCATAAAGTATTCTGCCTGGCTGGATTTAGTGGGAAGTTTTATTTTTTTACGTTTTGACTGTTCCTGTTCGCTCACGGGATCACTCCGTATAATAAATTCGATCACTGCTGAATTGGGAAGGGTTATGCCAATTACCAGCAATCGTCAAGGAACCCTCTCATCTCTGAGCAGAAAATTGTTTTTTACATTTTTTTTTTGAAGAAATACGAAAAAGGCTTGACCGTACCGCAAGTTTTCCCTAAACACTTTTTCGCGCTAGGGAAAACACCCCAAGCACATATTCCTCGATGGCTCAATAGGCAGAGCGGGTGACTGTTAATCACTAGGTTGTAGGTTCAAGTCCTACTCGAGGAGCCAGATTTCATAAGCCTCTTTCATTTGAAAGAGGCTTTTTTTTTGTGCACCGTCAACCTTTCTGTCAGATCTGTCAGAAAAAGCAAAAGCTCAACAAAAGCAAACAGCACTTGCGGCTCTATTTAATACCTTTTCCAACAATTTTATACCATGTCAGCTCTCTAAAAACTAGACATTTAGCACTCATTCCAAGTTCCAACCCTAACTATAAACATATAGTGTATATCTTTTCATGAAATATAAATTCTCTATTTTTCCCCTTGACGAGATGACACAGACTCCGTATACAAGATTTCGCGCTGATTGATTCAGCACATATTCCTCGATGGCTCAATAGGCAGAGCGGGTGACTGTTAATCACTAGGTTGTAGGTTCAAGTCCTACTCGAGGAGCCAGACTTCAAAAGCCTCTTTCATTTGAAAGAGGCTTTTTTTATGCCCAACAACAAAAAATAGAACTGCGTTCCACTAACCTGCTTCGCATCTCAACGCCCGTCCTCCCCAGTATCCCTACAACTAACCGACGACTATCCTGCCACTCTATCGACTTAAACGAATCGTCATTCTTCTCTTTTTTGAAAAAAATATTTTTTCTCTTGACGGCAAGAAAACTTTTCCTTAAAAGCACTCTCGCATTGAGGGAAATACCTCAAGCAAACATATTCCTCGATGGCTCAATAGGCAGAGCGGGTGACTGTTAATCACTAGGTTGTAGGTTCAAGTCCTACTCGAGGAGCCAGATCTTAAAGCCTCTTTCGCAAGAAAGAGGCTTTTTTTCGTTCAAAAAAACATTCTACAACTAACTACTTGATATATGTTGAAAAAGTATCTTGCGAATATATTAACTGCGCTGCCACACACTGCGCATAGACATTTGACTCAGACCGCAAATATCTGATCATGCTATATCAATATAATGATATGAATTTAACTACCTCTATGATTTACGTTTGACGCGAACTATAACTGACGTTATCGAGTCCACTATTATTTATACGCGTAACTACTTCTTAAAAAATGCGATCCCCGTCCCATAATAGTTAGGAGCCCTATATGCCACCTTCAGATCCCTCTCTGCCTAACCCGCTTAATAAAAAACAACAAAAACAGGAACGATTAAAAGCACAAGCGATAGCCAGCGGCGATTGGTATATTTGGATTCATATTTTTGCCCCAATATTTATAACGGCAATATCCTTTTGTACCTCGGCACTAGACAACATTCCGGACTCAGTATTTTCAGGCGCAGGCATTTCTCTTCTTCTTATAGACCGACGCATGCTTAAACTTCGCGGAATTACACCACCTCATTGGGGGTGGACACTGCTCAGCCTTCCTTACATATTGATACGATGCAATATTCTTAAAAAGAGTAAAAAAGCATTCTGGATTGCAGTAACGATCATCGGCATTAGTATAGCTCTATCGGTATTTACTCTTACCATGCAAAATCAACTTTACAATGACTTCAAAAAAAATGCCCCCGCATCAATAACACAAATGCTACACGCCCCAAGCACACCGCAACCTTATCGCGATGCAACATGTGTTACACTTTCTGGTCTGAAAGATTTTATCGAAAACAGAATAACTTGCACCCTAGATAACGGTGAAAAAATATCTGTCAGTTTTTTAGAAATAGACGATGAAAATACTTATTTAACTTGGGAACCATACAACAAAACTACCCCAGGAGAAGTCAACGGGAATGCCCCTACCTCTGTACTACAATTAAAGTAACCCAACTGCGGACTCTATCCCCAATAGTATAAGACTTTTTTCTTTTTTTTCTTTTTTTCTATTGACGAGTACGAAGCAAATCCGTAAACACATTTTCGCGCTGAGGGAAACCGAAGCACACATATTCCTCGATGGCTCAATAGGCAGAGCGGGTGACTGTTAATCACTAGGTTGTAGGTTCAAGTCCTACTCGAGGAGCCAGAATTTAAAAGCCTCTTTCTTTCGAAAGAGGCTTTTTTTATGTCCGATGCAATTCCATAGATATAACGTTCTGCCCCTGTCCGTCTCCAATAGTCCCCATATCCTGTGTATAGTTTTTATACACGGTAGACGCAGTTCTCATTACTGGGTATTCTACCTAAGCTTATTTTACGGAATGGACTATTTTTCACAGTCCTTGCTGTATATCATAAACATAATACAGGAGTAATGCACATATCCCGTATTGCGCCTGTCCTCGTACAACCGCACAGTATTGCTGTCCGCAGCCTGCTGCTTAAGGAGATATCATGAAAAAAATCCTATTTACTATTGCTCTGGTCTGTATTTTTGCAACCTCAGTTTCCGCAGATACTAAATTTGACAAAATGGATGCAAATGGCGACGCCAGCATCAGCTGGGAAGAATTTTCCAAAACCTACCCTTCCATGAAAGAGCAGGCATTCCAGACTATTGATAAAGACAACTCCGGCGAAATTTCCCATGATGAATGGTACGGCTTTATGGCCGGCCACAACTCTGGCGGCAAAAAAGGCGGCGGCATGATGGGCGGTATGATGGGTGGTAAACAGGGCAAAATGGGATCCGGTGCTCCTGAACTCATTGCTCCACCTGAAAAATAACCAACCGCAACATATTGCAGTAAAAAAAAGTCGACCTTTAGGGCGACTTTTTTTATGTCTTCCATTCGCTACACAATAAAAGGTAGCTTCCATAAAACCTTTTTTACGGTATGATGTCGGATAGTACTTTTATCCTTTTCCGGAATCATACCCCCATAGGATTATCACAAACAATGAGCCTTGCCCTTTTTTACTTTTTCCTCAAGGGTCTTTTGATCGGACTCACTATCGCTGCACCTGTTGGCCCTGTCGGGGTTCTGTGTATCCATAGGACACTAAAATATGGAAAACTTGTCGGCGTAATATCTGGCCTTGGAGCTGCCTCAGCAGACCTTTTCTATGGAGCGGTTGCGGCATTCGGACTTGTTGCTATAACAAACCTTATTACAGACTCCAGCAACATTATTAAGCTCGTTGGTGGCATACTTTTTATCGCTATCGGCATCCATATGTTGCGTCAGCAGCCCACTTTTGTTTCAGATACAGACAGTGTGCAAATCGAGCAAAACAAACCAAGTCTACTCACAGCATGGATCAGCACATTCGTTCTAACTGCCATGAATCCGGGTACAATCATCGCATTTACTGTTATTTTTGCTACTTTCGGCATCAATGGCGATGCAGGAGCCCCCGGCGCAGCGGCACTGGTTCTCGGCGTTTTCCTTGGCTCAGCCATCTGGTGGTGCGGTCTTTCCTTCTTTGCAAGTGCAATGCGCGCATACGTTAAGCAGCATAGTCGAATTATCAACAAAGTTTCCGGTACAATCATTATCGTATTCGGTACGGCGTCACTAGTTAGTCTACTTTTTGAACTGTAGTACTTAATTCCATGAAACGTTGGCTCAAGAATTAATTCTCCCGACAGGTATTGTCTATTGCCAGACCACTGCGCAATCCTTATATTCCGCGCATGACAAAAACATGGAATCAAAAATCAGAGCGTCAAGTTCTCGGCCGTGCACCGCTTGAACAACCAGCATTTCTTCCTATGTCCAAAAAGGAAATGGATGAACTCGGTTGGGATGAACTTGATATACTCTTCATCACTGGCGACTCTTACGTTGATCACCCGAGCTTTGCAGCCTCCCTTCTAGGGCGCTGGCTTGTAGCACACGGCTATCGCGTAGGCATTATTGCCCAACCTCGCTGGGACAAAACGGATGACATTCTTGCAATGGGGCGTCCGCGTCTATTCGCTTCTGTAAGCGCAGGAGCCATTGATTCCATGTTGGCGCACTACACTGCATTTAGGAAAAAACGCCATGACGATGCGTACACCCCCGGTGGAAAAGCCGGTGCGAGGCCTAACCGTGCCACGATTGTTTATTCCAACCTCGTCCGCAGTGCGTTTCCCAATATTCCAGTAGTCATCGGCGGCATTGAAGCTTCACTTCGACGCATCACGCACTACGATTTCTGGACAGACAAACTGCGCCGCTCTATTCTTCTTGATAGTAAAGCAGACTGTGTCGTTTACGGCATGGGTGAATACGCTATGCTGCACCTTGCCCATATTCTTGACCAGTACGGTGAGACATCCGGCACACCGTTTTCGTACATTGCGCAGGAGGTGCGCGGAGTCGCCTACATGGGAACCCGCGAGGATATTCCGCCACAGGCAAAAATCGTGGAGCTCCCATCACACGAAGATATAGAAGCTGACGGTAAACAGCTCATGACGGCCACCCTTACACTTGAACGCCATGTTCAAAAAGCTGATGAATGGGCAATACAGCCCGTCGGTAAGCGGGCGGTTATTCTAGCTCCGCCAGCCCTGCCTCTGTCTGAAGAAGAGATGGACGAGCTCTACGGCCTGCCATACGCAAAAACACAGCATCCATCCTACAAAGAAAAAATTCCGTGTGTTGATATGATGACAACCAGCATCACAACGCACCGGGGCTGTGGTGGAGGCTGTTCATTTTGTTCGCTTGCACTGCATCAGGGCAGAAGAATTGCCTCACGAAGTAAAGAATCCATCATGAGAGAAGTTGAAGCCCTCACCCGCAACAAACGATTCAACGGATCTATAAGCGACGTGGGAGGCCCTTCCGCTAACATGTGGCAAGCATACTGTAAGGTTAGCCCTGAAAAATGTAAGCGCCAAAGCTGCATGTATCCCAAAGTGTGCCCGCAATTTACAGTAAATCAGGCAGAAGGCATTATGCTGCTGCGCGATATCCAAAAAATTAAGGGAATCAAAAACGTTCGTGTTGCCAGCGGGGTCCGCTACGATCTCGCACAAAAAGAAGAAACTGCCCTTCGTGCATACACCATGGAATTTACCGGTGGTCAGCTCAAAGTAGCACCCGAACACATTTGCGATGGCGTGCTGAACCGCATGCGGAAGCCGGGTCTTGCTTCCTTTGAAAAATTTCTGAACGCATTCAAACAATACTCTGAACAAGCCGGAAAAGAACAATATGTGATCCCGTATCTCATGAGTGCGTTCCCGGGCTGTACCGACAACCACATGCACGAACTAGGCAACTGGCTTCGCGCCCGTGGCTGGCAGCCACAGCAAGTCCAGTGTTTCATCCCGACACCAGGCACGGTGGCAACAGCATCCTACTATGCTCGCATAGATGAAAAAGGAGACGAAATTTTTGTCGCTCGCTCCGATGCTGAACGTCTCCGACAGCACCACATCCTGATACCGAGCGTTGGACACAAGAATTCCAAAGCATCGCGAGGAAAGCGCAGCGCATATACTGCAAAACAAACTAATGCTAAGCAAACGAACAACAAGCATGATTCCGGCAAGCGCGGCTCCAGTAGATTTTCCGAACGCGACAGCAAGAAACGTAGTCGTCAATCTCAGCGCGATCCTCAATCAGGCCAAGGCAAGGCATCCCCGTTCTCAGTAAACAAAAGCTGATTTACAGTATTGGAGAGCTCTCCCCACTCAGAACTTTTATCTCCCGATAAAAACTCTGTATAGAAATGAAAAAGCTAAGGTCGATTCGCAAAAATTCTGCGAGTCGACCTTAGCTTTTTAAAAATCAATAGCACTACGCAACCCGTAATGTCTGTCCATAGTAACAAGCAATAATTATGGATCTACTCAAGAGAAAAATTTTCTAACAGCCATTCAACAGTACCGGAAACTGCCCACTGCTCCTGCTCCGGAATACTTAATGCCTCGTTGTCACTACGTTTTGAAAGCTGTGCAATAAAATAATTCTCTAAAAGTGTCACAAACTCGGGTTCAATACGTTTTTCATACGCCAACTGCTTCGCAATCTCCTGTCGTTCTTCCGGAGAAAAGACTTCAAATACTTTTGCGGTATAGTCTCTGTCTGTTCCCAGAAGTTGACAAATAACTGCAGACTGGATTGATACAGGTTCGTTACGGAGCACTGCAACAAGGTCTTCCACAGGCACTGACAAAATTAATGCAAACGGCATATGCACTCTGTCGTTGCGGCATAAAGCTACAACCTGCGCCATATCTTTTGCTGCAATTGCCCGTATCATCAACCTTCGGACAAGCGCACTATCCACAACCAGTGCACCGGCACTGACAATCGAACTGTTCCGACTTTTCAACAGCGCGTTTACTTGCTCCGAATACAACGACGGCAATTTGCCTGCCTCCCGTAAAAAGCCGGCTGCGGCTTCTGGAGAAAAGCTGCTGAGCACCTGTGCGGCATGGTTTTCACCAAGCGCTAGTACCGAAGCAACAAACTGCTGTTGTTCAGACAAAACATTTTCAATTCCCGCTCTATGTCCTGCTCGCCTTTCTATTGCTTTCTGCTTGTTTTTGCTCATCTTCTCAACAATCGTAAGCCTTCTGTCTTCAGACAATTGAGACAAAATAACTGCCGCAGACAACGGATGCTGAGTCTCCAACTCAGATCGTAACGCGTCATTGTCTAAATGCAAAAGGTGCTCTTGGGCTGAAGCATCAATTTCTGTAAACTCCGGCACAAGAACCGACTGTTTTCCTGTAAGAATCGGAAGAAGCTCTTCCAACATTTTCTCAGGAAAAACCATCATCATTGTTCCGCTAATACCAGAGCCTTCACTGCCTTCAGTGCTGTCTATACTTACGGACAGTTCACATACAATACAGGGTTCATCCAGCCAGAAATGTTTACTGTATAAAGCTGGCTCATCCGCTTTGCTATGCATAGACTCGACTTCATAATACGGAGCCAACGCCCACTCCATATCAAGCAATAAGAGATGAAGTACATGCCGCACCACACTACTTGCTATAGGACAGCGTGAGATATTTTTATTCTTCTTTTTCAGCGCAGCCAGCCTACGAAGCAACTGCGGGACGAGCTCCTGCTCCCCTCCTGAAAAAATCGCGTGGGCTAGCCCTGCCGCAACATCACGTTCCATTCCAAACACACTCACGCCATCCAGCGGGAACATAGAAAAGGTGGTTGCAACAGGATGATCCATTCGCAGCCATACATCAAATGGAGCACGGGCAGAACGTATGGCTCTTACCTGACAAGACTGCCCTGCAATCTTCCGTAAGCGTTTAGAAGCCTCAGCAGCAAATTTATTCAAAACCTTATCAAGTACAGGAAATTGCATCGACTTGCGGTAGCGATACTCAATCAAGTGAGTCAGTGTCCCGTTTTTTTGTGCATCTGCAAGCTGTTTAGTCGGTAACCCCAAAATATAACCGGAGTCGGAAGACGCACCAAAACCATCACTGCAATCAGCATCTACAGAAGAACTTTTCAGCAGCCACTGCATTTCCTCAATAGTTACTTCATTAGAAGATGGTACAGACTTTTCAGTTCCAAATAGCTCCGTTACGAGGTCACTTTCAACACCGCTTAGCGACGCCTGCCATGCCTCATCAGACCACGGATCAAGATCAACCGTAACTTCAAGCTGCACTTGGTCTGCATTGCCTGTACATTCCGACTGGATATTTTGCCCAACAGAAAAGTCTGGCGCATCAACAGAAGACTCGTCACATGTTACGCTTGTCGAGTCATCTACGGTGCTGAAAGCATTCTGTTGCGTATGAAAGGGGAGAACTTTTCCCCTCACCCGTTTTTTAGCCATACTTGTTTTCCTGAAGATACTGTTCATTCTTAGCCTAAGATATAAGAACATATACAAATACAATTGCTACGCCCAAGTATATTTATACTATAGTTGAGAAATTTTGTACTACTCTTACAATTATATTTACTTGTAAAACAAGAACGTTCTCACTTGAAATAGACACTTGTTCTTGCTCCTTTTTACACATGCAGATAGGCTACCACATATTATACACAGAGCAACCCTGTGGCTGATTCTCTTGTATTATACTGAGTTATGAACATACCTCGACAATCAACAGTAATGTTTCTATTATAGCAAGTTGCTACAAATTAATCAGAAGCTAACGCGCAATATTTCGTTTTTTATAGTGTTGGGCTTCCCCCAACCTCTGCCGCGAGGAGAACAAGATGACGACAATGGGCACTTCACATTGGAGAAGAAGTATTTACAATATTCTTGATGGGTTGAGTGATGGTCTGTCACACTTCGCCGGCCCCAGCCGCGTGGCGCTGATCATCTGTCTGGAATGTGATGGACCATTTTATATTCTTGATCCACAAAATTTGCTCGACGGTCACCAACCGCGTCTCAAAGATCTTTTTGCAAATTTTCAGGAAACAGTTTCCTGTGATCTGCTGCAGGAATTCGATACGGTAGAGGATCCGCAACTTTCTGGCCTGATATCCTATGGGGGCTCCTGCATAACACTTCCATTCCAGATGTGGTTCACAGAAGAACATCCAGACATCTGCTCCAAAGGCCCTATCCTTCGCTGGCTGGAATACGCAGCCACACAACTGTGTGCCGACTTCAGTCAGGATGCCGGTCTGCGCAACGATACTTCCAGTTATGTTCTACAAGCGTACGCTCAACACGCCATCCGTGATTACATCATAGACAAAAGAAGTGAATCGTTAGGAATGGATACATATTTACGTATCTATCCTACACTTAATGCAATTCTAGGTATCTCAAACACACGAGAAGAAGGCGCATGGCCGCGTGGAAAAATTGCTTTTGTTGAACCACGCTTCCTGCAGCACGTCCATTTTCAAGCATCATTTCCGCGAATGGAGCAACCTCTCCTCGTAAACCTCCGTCATTGCAGGAAGACACTTCAGGCAGTCGAAAATACAGAGCGCTATCTTATTTCAGACGGTTGTACCCTTGCCGGTATTGCTTCCGGCGAGCTTCCCCCAGGGTCGCTCCTCGTAATGTTTGAAGGAAATCACGGAATGGTAAAACTGGATGACGAACTCATTTGCAGTTTCGCATCAGGTAACTTTCTTGCAACAAACCGCAAGCCAAACCTTGTTCAACTGGAAGAAGCATTACTCGAATCCAACTTAACACCTGAACAACAGCACAATATTTTTCAGTATACAACACGTGTTGTAGTACAGGCTCGCGAACGTAAACACGGTTGCACCCTAGTACTGGATCTCAATACTATTCCACGAAATATTGCAGGACAGATACTGCAATCCCCACTTGATTTGAGCCTGCCTGAGAACATTGATATCGCTTGTTCACTTGCAAAAGTTGATGGAGCATTACACATCAGCAAGTCTTCAACACTGCTTGGTTTTGCTTGCCTACTGGATGGACGAACAGTACCCGGAGAAAATAGGGCACGTGGAGCACGATTTAACTCCGCAGTACGTTTCACTGCCATGCACAAAAACATTATTACAATAGTAGTTTCTTCTGACAGACCTGTATCCGTTATTCAGCACGGCATTGAACTTACAGCACAATGCCAATGGAAACCAATGCGCTATGTGTCCACTCCGCCACTGCTCACAGATTGGCTGGAGGAATAGCTATTCGATAGGTACACCTTGAGTAAGAAATGAAAAGCCATATGAAGAGCCGGTGCCAAGCATTATACTCTCAATAATAGGCACATCTACCGCTTTATCAGCTTCCCATTTAAGAACAAAATTTGCACCTGAGCCGCCTTCCTCGTCGTCAAGGCTTACAATGTAACGCAGAGACTGAAGTGGCTTCATAACAACTGGTTCTTTTACATAGCTACGCAACAATTTTCCATCAGTATCATAATAGTCTACACTGACAATACGGATACTCTCTGTCCGGCTTGTATTTCGCACACTCAGAGTTGTTGTCAGCTTGATTTTTGCCTCTTTATTCCCATGATAAATGTAAGAATAGGCAGGAACATACAACGTTTGTTCTTTTTGCATTGCTCGAGCAGAGGCCCATGTTGGTAATAAAGCCACTACTACAAACAAAAATATTCCCATCATCAATGACGCGCGGTGAGTTTTCATGTCCATCTCCCATAACAGTACTTTTCAATAGCTTTGTATGGTACATTACCAAACTAAATTCATCCATGAAAGACTATTTCCTTATTTCAAGAGATATTACCAAGAGATAGTCACGAATTATGTTCATACCCACAACCTGCAATACTCATAAAAATAACGTACTATACAAGAATGCTATTCCTTCGACAGAACTATTTTATTACTTGAGCCTACGAACTCACAAAAGAAATCCGTTACGACATCCCCCAAACTATGCTACGCTCTACCACACTGCGAAATACTCCATTGCCAGTCCTCCTTGCAACGTTCGCTACAACTTGTATTCAAAAACAGACTGAGATAATCTTCTGTTATAGAAATAAAGTTAACACTCGGACTGCTACCAGTCTTCATAATAGAAACGGAGTTCACTATGGCTAACTACTGGCTGGTTAAATCTGAACCTGGCTGCTACTCCATCGACACTCTGGAAAATGAGCCGGAACAAATAACATCATGGGACGGTGTTCGTAATTATCAGGCACGTAACTTCATGCGCGACGAAATGAAACTTGGCGACAAGGTGCTGTTTTATCACAGTGTCACCAACCCTTCAGTTGTCGGGCTATGTGAAGTTGTACGAGAAAGTTATCCCGATCATACAGCGTGGGATCCGGAAGACGGTCATTTTGATCCTAAATCAACAGAAGAAAACCCCCGCTGGTTTATGGTAGATGTTAAGTTTGTAGAGAAGTTTCCGAGAGCCATTTCGTTAAAAGAATTACGTCAGGTTCCGGGACTGGAAAACATGGAATTATTACGCAAAGGCTCCCGTCTTTCTGTAATGCCCGTGGATAAAAAAGAATTTGATATCATCTGCAACCTTGCAAAGGAGCAGGCATGAAAGAGACTAAAGAACGCATCACCCAGTTAGAAGAACAGCTCTATTTTCAGGATAAAACAATTACTGAACTTAATGAGGCACTAACCAGTCAGCAGTTCCAGATTGATGAAATAGAAAAGAAGATGGAAGCAATGATTTTGCGTCTCCGTCAGCTCAGCCCTGCACTTGACGATGGCGGAGTAGATGATGGACCACCACCACATTATGGTGGAAATGTATAAATAAAAAAAGCCGCGGTACGTTGTACCGCGGCTTTTTTTATTGCAGTGGAACCTACAATTACAGACCCTTACCACCAAGGTAAGCAGACTGGATCTCAGGGTTGGCCAGTAGAGTCTTAGCATCATCTGCAAGAACAATATTCCCTACTTCCATAACGTAGCCACGATCAGCAAGTTTTAGTGCGGCACGTGCATTTTGTTCAACGAGAATCACGGTGAGACCGTGTTTGTTGATTTTGCGAATTGTTTCAAAAATAGATTTTACAAGAATAGGTGCAAGACCAAGAGAAGGTTCGTCCAGAAGCAATAAGCGTGGATTGGACATAAGAGCACGACCAATTGCAAGCATCTGCTGCTCTCCACCGGAAAGCGTACCTGCCAACTGGGTTCGTCGCTCAAGCAAGCGAGGGAAAAGGTCATATATCCATTCCCGGTTACGCTCGATCACCCCTTTATCTTTCAAGGTAAACGCGCCCAGATCCATATTTTCTTCTACCGTAAGTGTAGAAAATACACGACGCCCTTCCGGAGACTGAGAAATTCCCAGTTTAACGATATTATGTGCCGGAACAGAATGGATCGGTTGCCCATCGAGAAGAATTTCACCTTGGGTCGCTTTTACAAGTCCACAAATTGAATTCAACGTGGTGGATTTTCCTGCCCCGTTTGCACCAAGGATGGTGACGATCTCACCTTCGTCAACAGTAAGATTGATGCCGTGCAGGGCCTCAACGTTACCGTATTTTACATGCAGATCACGAAGTTCAAGTAGCATATGGCAGGTCTCCCTTACAGCAGATCATCGTCAGCACCGAGATACGCTTCGATAACCCGGGGATCATTTTTAATAGTTTCCGGATCGCCTTCCGCGATAACAGCACCGTATTCAAGTACAATGAGATGCTCACAGATCTTCATTACAAGACTCATGTCATGTTCAATAAGAAGCACAGTAATACCACGATCACGAATGGCCTTGATAATATCAATAAGCTCCTGCGTTTCTTGATCGTTCATGCCGCCAGCAGGTTCATCAAGAATAATGAACTTGGGCTCTGTTGCCAATGCACGGGCAATTTCCAGCAAACGCTGGTTTCCGTAAGAAAGACTATCAGCCTGAATATTCCACTGATCTTTAAGTCCAACAAACTCAAGTTCTGCCATCGCTTTTTCAAGCACATGCTTTTCTTCGGCACGCTGGGCAGAAGTGCGGAACATGGAAGCAAACACACCGGATTTCATACGGCAATGGCAGCCGGAAAGTACGTTCTCTAACGCGTTCAAGCTTTTAAAAAGACGAATAGTCTGAAAGGTGCGTGCGATACCAAGGTTAACAATGCGGTGGGTCTGCATACCAACCACATTTTTACCGTTGAAAATCGCTTCTCCGGTATCTGGAATATAGTTACCGGTAATCAGGTTAAATACAGTGGTCTTGCCAGCGCCGTTAGGGCCGATAAGACCTACAATAGAACCTTTTTCTACACTGAAAGAAACGTCATTAACGGCAAGCAGTCCACCAAAAGTTTTGGTAAGATTTTTAAGCTCTACAAGACTCATGACTGTTCTCCTTCAGCTTTGCTGAAAAAGCGGGAAACGTCGTACCTTCGAGGTAACGGAGGTAACAGGCCCTGTGTGCGGAAAATCATCATTGCAACCATTGCGGCACCAAAAATTAACATTCGGGCAGACGCAAAATCACGGAAAAGTTCCGGCAGACCTATAATAAGGAATGCTCCGAGCAACACCCCGCGAATTGATCCCATACCACCGAGAATAACAATGGTGAACAGCAGTACAGATTCCCAGAAGGAGAATGATTCCGGAGAAATAATTTTCATTTTACCGGCAAAGATAGTTCCTACCATTCCAGCCCAGAACGCCCCGATAACAAATGCTGTGAGCTTATATCGGGAGATATCAATACCGGACCCTTCAGCCGCAACATCATCATCTTTGATATAGTTAAGAGCCCTGCCGAAACGTGAGTTTTCCAGTCTGTGGAAAAGGAAAATGGTTGCAGCACAGAAGCCCCATATCAGATAAAAGAACTGGTGCGGGCGCTTAATCTTAAGACCGAACAATATTGGACGGTCAATACCGAAGATGCCGTTTGCACCACCAGTTAATCCACCGACATCGTTAATAAGAGCAATACGAATAATTTCTACAATACCGATTGTAACGATCAGCAGATAATCACCGCGAAGATGAATAATCGGCCGAGCTACAATTAAGCCGAAAAGACCTGCGAGAATACCAGCTACGGGCATGGTCCACAGCAACGGGATATCGAACATAGTATTCAAAATTGCAGAAGAGTATGCCCCGACAGCAAAAAACGCTGCATGTCCCATCTGGAACAAACCACACTGCCCCAGAATAATATTCAAACTAAGCGCGAGAATTGCATACAGGCCGATATTGTTGAGGACATCAGTCCAGTATGCGTCCAACACCAGAGGGGAACAGGCAAATAACGCAGCTCCGGCGAGGTACAGTATGTCTTGCTTTTTAATGATCATACCTTGTCAGCCACCCTTTCGCCCAATAGTCCGGTAGGACGGACGATCAAAATGAGAATGAGAACAAGGAAGGAGATGGCATCTTTCCATGCAATGGAGATGTATGCTGCTCCAAGGGACTCAACAACACCAAGAATCAAGCCGCCGAGCATCGCACCCGGAATGTTACCAATGCCGCCAAGAATCGCAGCAGTAAACGCTTTAAGACCGTACAGCCAACCCATCGTAAAGTTAATCTGACCATAGTACAGACCAACCATAACACCAGCTGCACCGCCAAGAGCAGGGCCGATCATAAATACAAGACTGATTACGCGGTTTACATCAATCCCCATAAGTTTTGCTGCACCCTGATCAATGGCAGCAGCACGAATTGCAGTACCAATGCGTGTTTTGTGTGTCAGATAATATAGACCACACATGAGCACGACAGAAATCGCGAACATAATGATGCGGATTAAAGGAAGTTCCACACCGAAAACATCCACAGTGATATTAGGCAACAGGCCATGCGGGTACACGAGCGGGCGGGCGCCCCAGATAAGCATGATTGCATTCTGGAAAAAGATGGATGCACCGAGGGCACTTACAACTGCTGAAAGACGCGGTGACGTTCTAAGCGGGCGGTAGGCAACTCGCTCAAGCAGAAAGCCAACTACACCAACAAGAATTACAACCATCACTGCCAGTACCAACAACCCTGCAACTGGTCCGACAGAGTCAGTAAGGCCTAGCGATGTAAGCAGCGTAAGTCCTAAAAAGGCACCAATAGTGAACAGGTCACCATGTGCAAAGTTAATCAATTTTAATACACCATATACCATGGTGTAACCAAGTGCGATGAGGGCATAAATACCGCCAACCGCCAAACCATTTGTTAGCTGCTGAAAAAATTCTTCCATATGGAAATCCCGTTGAGAAAAAAACGGTAAAATCCAGAGCACAGCCCCCTTGCCGTGCTGTGCTCTGGAAAAAAGAAGCCGAGCCTACGGTAACATCACGAATTCGCCATTAGCATTAACCTCGCTAAGGCGATAGAACTTGCCGGAACGGTCACCTTTTTTATCAAAAGCGATAGTGCCGGTAAGCCCCGGGTAGTTTTCCATTTTGTTACGTAAATAATCGGAAAGGACTTCTGGATCAGTAGAATCTGTCTGACGAATTGCTTCCACGAGTGCGAGGAACGCATCGCCGGCAAATACAGACCAGATAGAAGCAGGCAAGGCATTGAACTCAGCCTTGTACTTATCCAGAATATCTTTAGCAAAAGGAGAAGTAAGATCGTTAACACCCGGAGGGCTCACGAAAAAGAAGCCTTTAGCCGCATCGTTACCTGCAATCTTAACAAGGTCAAGGTTGTTGGTAGCATCGCCGCCCATCATTGCAACATCCCATTTCATTTCTTTTTTCTGGCGAAGCAACAAGCCTGCTTCATTAAAGTAACCAGTATAGAAAATTACATCCGGGTTGAAGCCTTTAATTTTGGTAAGAATAGTATTGTAGTCCTGTTCACCCGGGTTGAGTGCATCAAAAAAAACAACACTTTTTTCGTCAAGAAGTTTACGAGTTTCGTCTGCCAAGCCCTTCGCATAGGAAGAGTTATCATGCAGGATAGCAATACGTTTGTATCCGCGATCTTTCAAAACCTGCGCTGCGGCTGCGCCTTGGGAATCGTCACGAGGACAAGTACGGAAGAAGTTGGCAAGACCTTTCTCAGTCAAACGCACCATGGTAGAACCAGTTGCAATCTGAATAACATCTTCTTCATCATAAATATCCTGCGCTGCTTCAGTAATAGAAGAGCCATAGGTACCAATAACGCCCACCACATCGGAAGTAATAAGACGCTGTGCGGCAAGAGCTGCTGTTTTAGGGTCAAATGCATCGTCTTCAGCAATAATTTCAATCTGCTTACCGTTAACACCACCATCGGCATTAATTTTAGCAGCAAGAATCTCAACAAGATTCTTCATATCAAGACCTTCAGATGCATATTTGCCCGTGAGCGGTGCCTGCAAGCCGATTTTAATAGTATCTGCCAGTGCGGCAGATGCCATCAACAAAGAAGCAACCAACCCGAAGACTAAAACGCGCATAAATCTTTTCATTCGAAATCCTCCTATGGATGACTTTCTATAAAAATCCTACAAATAATTCCCTCTCCTTTCTCGAAAACCGACCTCAAAACCTAATTTTACAGGGCTTTGGGTATATTCTTCTCACATAACAACCCACAACAATTTTGTCAAAAAATATGCATTTTTAGGTGATAAAATGATATTTTTCCGCTGTGAATTTTTCTCCAAGCCTTGGAACCCTGTGCTGGTTCTGAGTTACGCAGGGTTGTGAAATATATAACTAATAGCATTACACACTATATTGAATGAGTCATCAATCAATATAGTGTGTAATAAACAAGATTTCGATAAAAAGAGAAGGGAGTGTATACATTAAAAAATAGTAGCTGCATTAAACAGAAAAAAACGCTATCTACGCTGTTTTAAAAGAAAAAATAAAATAATTCCGCGTCAAATACGCTCTTAGAGTCAAAAAAAAGAAGTGCGTACCAGTAATCATACCCCCACGCCTTCGTTACATTTTTTCTTTAAAACCAGTACCGCTGCAATTTACTGTAATGCCACACACAACATGTAACAATAGTTATCACAAAGACGGCAGAAAATATCTTCAATGCAGGAACCCTTTCTTATACACATTTTAAAATAAATATAAAGGGGTAAATAGAAAATTCTATTTCAGGCACCCATATTGCATAAAACTTTTTTATCGCATGTGGTAAACAATATACAAAAATATTTTCTTCAACAAAGATTATTTTCTTAATCATTTAGCATAAAAGAACTTTTACCGACAAAAGAGCAATAGCTACGCAAAAAAAACGACTAACCTAGTCAAGAAGCAGACACAGGCTAGTCGATATTTTTTGTTTACCAAACCATTTGTAAAATCCTTTAATCTAGTTTTACTCTATCTGATAAAAATTGGTTTAAATAATAACCACATTTCACAAATCCAGTTCTCACCACCTCTCAGACCTTACATCATCCCCCAGTCTTTGCTTCATCCGTAATTATTCCATAAATAGCTTCAAGTCGCTTTTTCAATACTGGTGACAATTCTTCTAAACTCTTCCCATCTTGCTCTACTTCAGGCGAATCATAAAGCCCGACATGCTTTGCAAGCATCTCAAGAGCCTTTAATTTTGAATGCTGTTTTACTCGAACTGTTCCTCCCCGGGTTGTAACAGTCTCTGAAATCTCTGCAATGGATGCGGCCTGTGCGTTACTCAAGTCTTGTGAACTAACAAGTGTAAGATGGCCGTCATCCCAAGCACAGACATCTCTCAAGCTGGCAAAACCTACCGCAGCCAATTCTCGAACCACGGCATCCCGCGTCACCTGCCCACGTTCTGAAAGCTCCTGTAGACGTTTTTGAATGCCATCAGCAACTTCAGGCATAGCAAGCAGTCGACCTGCCGTTGTCAATGCAGCCCTTTCCGCGTAGCCCGCCCTGCAAGCAGCAAGACGTCCATTAAAATCGATAACATATTCATCAATAAAATGCTGTTGCTTGGCAGAAAGTTTTCTGGATTCATTTGTCGCCTTTTTCATGCCTGTTCTTTTTTCTCCTCTTGCAACAGTTACCCTCTCGCGTTCAACTGAATTTCTTTCAGAGGCCATTAGTTACGTGCTCCCCACAAATCTTCTTTACTATCTGACAAAAC
The DNA here is from genome assembly GCF_000384815.1 of Halodesulfovibrio aestuarii DSM 17919 = ATCC 29578. Taxonomy (NCBI): domain Bacteria; kingdom Pseudomonadati; phylum Thermodesulfobacteriota; class Desulfovibrionia; order Desulfovibrionales; family Desulfovibrionaceae; genus Halodesulfovibrio; species Halodesulfovibrio aestuarii. Next base: position 137,721 of record NZ_ARQF01000018.1, on the reverse strand, counting down.
TTCCTGCAGGGGTACAACACGCTTATCGAAACGCCCTACCTTCACAACAACCTGCTGCTGTACTGGACGGCCTTTCGACAACGAACCGGTAAATTGCTTAAAAGGTTCAAGACAGGCACTAACGCCGCTAAATACTCCTGCATCAATTACCACTGCGGCAATCAACACAAGAACAACACATAGAGCACTATTTCGCCCCATATAATCTCCTTGTTTTTCTTCAACAATACCCCACTAAAATACAAAGAAGAGTGTTAGCGCTATGAAACAAGGATGATGCAACGCTCTTACAGATACGCACCATTAATTGACACACTCTTACCCGTGCGTGTTCACACAAAAAAAAAGAGCGCCATCGTTGCCGAAGACGCTCTACACTTTTATGTATTGTTAGTTATAAAACTAAACCACCCTGCTATTAAAAACAAAAACCGCAAAAGCGGCTATCGAGCCCGTTCGGACAGATCATAGTAAAAATCCAACGACAACATAAAAACAATTCACATCGCATGGAGCAAACTACTGTTTAATTTTGTACGCAGACACCACTAGCGAGGGCATCATCATATGGAGCGTTAAACCCAAGTTCTGCCCCTTCAGCCAAAGCTTCGCACCCTTCATCAACTTTTAGTTCGGCTATTAGAAGCTCACCTAGGAAATTCCAGGCAGTGCCATTGGCAGAATCTAAATCCAGTGCCATGTCATAATTTTTTTGGGCTCCCAAGTAGTTCCCCAGACCAAACTCTGCGTACCCTCTATAAGCATAAGAGATGCTTTTCGGGTAATACCGCACAGCCTTATCAAGGTCCCGAACTGCGGCTTCATATTCGGCAAATTGGATCAATAAACGCCCACGTCGTAACCAAGCCTCACCATACTCCGGCTCAAGTCGAAGAGCTTCACGAAGTAAACCAGCTGCTTTTGCAGGGTTTTCGCACACACCATTTTTCCACAAGACATGAGCTTTTGCATATGCAAGTTCGGCCTCACGATTCAGTTTTCCGGAAACACCTGTCGGGTTGGATGACACATTGGCCTTAACAACGCCGCCAGAACAGCCAGAGAGTAAACAAGCAGCTACTAATAACAAAAATAAAATATGCTTCATCATAGAGTAAAATTCTTTGCGGCCACCACCGCAACTAGTAGGAAAGTTAGGAAAAAGATTGACTCATTTTCAAGTACGATTTATCGGATTTTCTATAGTAACAATTCTATACAGGAGCCATCATGTTTTCGTCTGCAACAATACGCAGTAAAATCCATTCTCTCATGCAGCACCTTCGTTCCTATCCCTTTTTAGAACAAAAAGAAAATGCAGAAAAATGCGCCATCCTCCTTAAAACAATCGAAGAACAGCATGCTGTATATTCGCAGTTATGCCATTCCCAAAAATATTTCACGCAGCACTTTGAACTACTTTTAAGCAAACAAAAAATTGAAGAAGATGATATATTCTGCCTACTTGAGGATTTACTTATTCTTGTGAGGGAAAAAACGTTACGGACGGGCATATCACAAGCCAACGATGCCGAGGTCGCTGCTCTTGAACATGTTTTTACGGGTAAAAGCTGGAGTAAAGACGACGGGACTCTTTTTTCCGAAACTTTTTTTTACAAAATTCCACTTTCACTTATTCATGCAATTTCTAACGAATTGCACGAAAAGGTGAAAAACTCACGCTATCCAACCCAATGAGTATAATAAAATTATGTAGAATTAGACTAACACCTATTCCCCGCTCTGGGATAATATGCTAGTATTTCATAAAGATAGGAAATAACCCAAATAATCGGCGGGGGGATACTCGATTATGGGCAAATTATCGCCGTCTACTTTTGTAGGGAAAAGTAGACCGGCTCTCTTCTTCATCATCGCCACATGCTGCGCGATAGGGTATCACTTTGCCGTTAACCAATGGTTCACGGCAACTTCTGTTGTCCACTTTTTTCTTCCACTGTTTCTAGGAAGTGCCATCTTCTTTTTCAGTACCCACGCTACTCGTCAAAAAGGCAAACTCCAAGAAATCATACGCAAACAGAGTGAAGAACTCAGTGCAGCTCAATCAGCAAACGCACAGTTGCATCTGCGGTTGGTGGATGTTGAACGTAACTCACTCTCGTCACGTCTGGAGTTGCAAACCATGCGGTTGAAACACGTTCAGTCTCTCCCAAACTCAACCAGCAAATTTGAAACAACATTTCATGCAACCCCGGATCCCATGCTTCTTGCAGATTTAGAATCCGGCCTTGTGACAGATGTCAACGAAAGCTTTTTACAACTGTTGGATTACAAATGGCAGGATGTCTACAATCATGCCGTCAGTGCTGTTTTCTCATGGGCAAATAGTAACGATGCCAACGAGTTCGCTAATGCCCTGCGTACTGGAAAGGCTGTAAACAATCTTCAGGCGATTTCTGAATGTAAATATGGTAAAAACTTCTTCGCACTTGTTTCCATGCGCTCCGTTTCTATTTCCGGAAAACGCACTGTCATTATTGCGGTACGTGATTATTCTGACCTACATGCGGCTCAGCACGAAATCCATCTGTATTCCCAAGCCCTTGAACAGAGTCCGGCGGGAACAGCTATCCTTTCTATTGATGGGAACGTTGAATACGTAAATACTCGATTTACGCAAATTACCGGCTATACAGCAGAGGAACTTCACGGAAACAAAGTTCCTTTTCTGGAAGAGTTATCAGAACATGCCGCTTTTTCATGGAAAACACTGTTGGCAACCCCAGAATGGCGTGACGATATTTTTGCAACGCGAAAAGACAACACAAAACGCTGGCTTTCTCTCTCTGTCTCACAGGTATTGGAACACGAGGTTCTCTCGCGCTACGTACTCATTCTTGAAGACATAACAGATAAAAAAGAACAAGAACGACGGATTCAACATATGGCTATGCACGATGGGCTGACAGGAGTCGCAAACCGACGTCAGTTCAAAATGCAGCTTGCCCATTCTATCGAGTTGCAAAACCGCAGTCAGGTTCCATTTTCACTCGTCTTTATCGACTTAAACAAATTTAAGGAGATTAACGACTCTCGTGGACACGATTTCGGTGATGAAATTCTCAAAAAAGTTGCAAAACGTCTTAAACACATTTTGCGTGAAGTAGACCTTGTAGCACGTCCCGGTGGTGATGAATTCCTGCTGTTGCTCAGTGGAGTTCATTCTTTAGAAGACCTGCAGGCAACACTAATGCGTATTGCCTACCATATTGCCCGTCAAATAGACTTTCATGATTCAACAACGACGAGAATGACGGCTTCAATGGGGGTTTCAATTTGTCCCGAGCATGGCACAAACGCGGACGACCTCCTATCTAAAGCAGACCATGCAATGTACGCATGTAAACGTACTGCCAACACGCCCTTCGTTATCTGGAACCCATCAATTGATATGGGAGAAAAGGCCTCATAGGTGCGGGGAATCCCACCGCATTGCCGAATTTCTAATAATCAATGGTCACATCGTTCCGCTTCCATTGGATTTTACCACGGCTCTTTTTATATTTCCTCAATAAGACGTATAGCGCACCAGCACCACCGTCCTTATTTTGCGCGGTACAGAAAGCAAGAACTACACGCTTAAAGGGCTCACGGGTAAGCCATTCCTGAATTCGTTCACGTAGTACAGCATACCCTTCAGGTGAATTTTTTCCCCGCCCGGGAATCAACAATACAGTACGCTTTCCCTTATTATATGCTGCACGTAAAAAATGCACCAACGCTTCATGTGCTTCCTGTGCAACCATTCCATGCATGTCGAGATGCCCTTCCGGACTATATTGTCCTGCACGCAACTTTCCCAGAACCATGGGATCCAACCCTTGAACATGTCCCTGAATATACTCGTCGGTATATTCAAGCATAAATTCTACTTCACCTTCCAGTAACTCCTGCAAAGCTTTTACCGGGTCTTCCGCTGCAGAGCTTTTCTTCGCATCCACCTTTACATCCGGAACAACGTCTCTTCCCCTGCTGTTCAATTCATGCACCCCCATCATGGCAGCTGCAAATGCTTCTTCTTCCGGAATCTCAACTTTTGTTTTTGCAGAACCGACGGCTTTTTTGGACCGCTCTTTGGCAGCTAGCTTTTTATCTTTCTTTTTGGACACGTTCGCAAAACCTTTCACTTCACCCATACGCATAGTAACGTCACTTGAATGTGTACGTTTTTTTACCTTTCCCTGTCCGCCACTTAGAGAAGAAACGCTGGACATGGCTTGTGAAAACAAGTCGTCATCATCAGAAGGTACAGAAAATAATTCTTCATCCTGAGCCATAGTCTTCTTATGCTTAGCCTGTTTTCTTTTTGGGGCATCTGCGTCAGGAAAACTCTTTTTATTCAAATTCTTAAAAGGATTATTATCCATATTTATATACCTTCACTGCGCGTTATCAAAAATAATTACTATTGCAAAACACCCTTTACAAGGGTGCCGCAGTACTCTTATAACCGTCGAGCAAAAATAAGGAGCTGCTAATGTATTCTTTTGTTCCAACCGGCGTCTGCGCCAAGCAGATTCTGTTCGACGTTACTGATGGCGTCATCCACGATGTAAAATTTATAAAAGGCTGTCCAGGCTCCCTTTCCGCAATAAGTAAACTACTTGAAGGCAAAGCCGTCCAAGACATTATTCCCCTTCTTAAAGGTACCCTTTGCGGCACTAAAAATACATCCTGCCCTGACAGACTTGCTGAAGCTCTTGAAGAAATTCAGAAAGGTAATACGACACCATATGAAGTAAAACCTGCATCCAACGGTTTCAATCCGTTTGCATAGCCTTATGCATCTGCACAACGATACTAACGCATAAGACAACCCACATTCGAGATTCACTTCTCTATGCGAAAAAATACCCTGACACCAATGGCGTCAGGGTATTTTTACATCTACGGCAAAAATTCCCAATCTTTTATTTTCAAATCAACACTGGCGCTGCCATTATACCGGTCAATCCGCGGAGAGTAAGCAAGCCTCAGCTTTCTTCCCTCCATAGATGGCAGAATATCATCTACCATTCTCCATGCCTTAGCATGCAAAGTAATACCGGAATCCATATCAAGCAACTCCAGCTTCAGGTGTTTACGCGCGAAGATACGACGGGATTTTAGCAAAAGGACAGGCGACTTAAACACAGGCTCGCTGTTCCCCATGCCGAATGGCTGCAATAACTCCAGTTCTTTCAAAAACGTAAAGTCCGCCGCAAGATTAAAGCCCATTGGCGCATCGAATTTTAATGTAGCAGTTAACGGCTTATCACCGACCGCCTCAATAACAACCTCGTTGAAGCGGGTTCGTAACTCTTCAAGATTCTCTTTTTCAAGAGACATGCCTGCAGCCAACCTATGCCCACCGAAACCAAGTAATAGATCCTTACAACGGCACAATCCTTCATGCAGATGAAATTCGCTGATAGACCGCCCAGACCCTTTCACTTTCTCCCCGTCGCTGCAAAGAATCAGCGTCGGTTTATAAAACCTTTCAACCACACGTGAAGCCACGATGCCGATAACACCGGAGTGCCAGTCATCACCGTAGAGAACGAGTCCCATTTGGTCTGACTGAGCCTCTGCCTGTTTCATGGCAGCGTCCAGAATACGCTCTTCTTCATTTTTACGCTCTTCATTCATCACATCCAGTTCACGTGCGAGCTGGCGGGAACGTTCATAGTCATCAGTAAGCAGCATTTCAAGAGCAATATCAGCCTTGCCCATACGTCCGGCAGCATTAATACGCGGCGCCAGTCCAAAAGCTACCTGACCAGCCTCCACAGCACCACCGGCTGCATAGCCGGAAACTTCTTTCAATGCCGCGATACCGGGACGTCGAGCTTCTTTAATCTTAAGCAGCCCGTTTTTTACGAGTACTCTATTCTGACCGGAAAGGCTGACCACGTCTGCAATGGTTCCAAGTGCTACCAAGTCGAGTAGTTCTTTCACATCTGCCTTTTTACCGGTAGCTGCAGCAAGACGAACATTAAGGGCGCACATTAGAAAAAATGCAACTCCGACACCGGCGAGGTGCGGACAAGGGCATTCACCAAGTTTCGGGTTGCAGACAGCGTGTGCATCCGGCAAAGTTTCAGCCGGTAGATGATGATCGGAGATTACAACAGTCATGCCGAGTTCTCGAGCTTTCGCAATCGGGGCAAAATCTGTGATACCGCAGTCGACGGTGAGTAGTAATTGGACACCTTCATTTGCGAGACGTTCAATCCAGACCTCATTAAGGCCGTACCCTTCCTCCATGCGGTTTGGAAGGTGCTGGACAATCTCATATCCATGTTCTTGTATAAGCTGCGTGACCACGGCCGAGGAAGTGACACCATCAACATCATAGTCTCCCCACACGGCCATTTTTTTACCGGCAAGAAGAGCTTCGGCAAGTACAGAAGCGCTCTCTTCTAATCCCGGCCATTTACTGAGCGGCTCAAGATATTTAAGCCCAGGAGAAAGATACTGCTGCATCTCTTCAGGAGAGTGCAATCCGCGCTGCCAAAGGATGTCAATAAGTGTCTTTGAAATTTCAAGCTCTTCAGCCCATCCAGCTAACTCGGAAGGTGCGCTTTTGCCTTCTCGTTGTACCCAATTTTTAGCCAAAACAACTCCTGTACGGTACCAAAAAATATCTGTTCAAAAACAGTAAAAGCAGGGAATTACGCATGTAATCCCCTGCCATATAATACTAACACTTAACTGTACAATAGGTGAATGCTACTGCAAAAGCAGGTCGTCATCGTCATCATCGATAACTTTTTCAACAACAGGGGTGCTTTCATCTGCGCTGCGCTGCTCAAGCTGGATGCCATCGCCTACGGCCTCAGCAACTGCTTCTTTCCTATTAGCCACAATCTCTGCAGAACGCACTACGGTGCGCACCTCACTAAGACGCGCTTCGGGCACTAGTCCCTTATCAAGCAGCCATACAAAAAACTTTAGAACTACTTCGAAATCGGGATTGCTGTTAACAGCTTTCAAAAGAAAGTCCACACACTTTGCGTAGTCTTTCTTTTCAAAATGCGCACGGGCAATATTGTAGAACAGATGATCATCACCACCGGACAACTCAAGAGCTCTGTCATAATATTCAAGAGCCTGTTTTGTCATTTTATTCTTGCGAAGACTAATGCCGAATTCATTGAACAAATGTTTATGCTTTGTTTCAAAAGCAGCATCCAATTTAACAAGGCGCTCGAAGATATTATTAGCTTTGCTGGTTTCACCACGGTCAAGATAGGTAAGACCAAGGCCAAAGTTGGCACGCACGTTTTCTTCATCGACCTGAAGCGCGTTGCCGTATTCAAATTCTGCAGTAAAATTCTCGCCGCTACTTCTATGTGCGTCTGCACGATCAACAGTATCGGCAAGCTCCTGCATTTTCGGAAACACTGTACTTACATAAAATTCAGGTTCCGGCTGAAAACGACGAATAACATCTTCAACGGTTATAAAGCGTTTTTTACCAGCTGGGATATAGTTCGAGTTTAGAGGTTGAACTTCAACTTTTCCATCCACCTCTTCCACAAACCAGAAGGTTTTCTGCACAGACTTACGAACACCAGTTCCGGTATCAACCTGCTTCACTTCCTGTGTGGAAAAGATGCCTTTGATAGGCTTCCTGTCTTCATTCGAAGCCCCTTCATGTAATTCCACATCAACCTCCTCAAATCCAGCAGCAACTAGAGTTAAATCTTCATGGCCTCCAAAATCTCCTGTGCAGCGTGCAACGGAGAATCGGCGCCGGTTACGGGACGTCCTACAACCAGATAATCTGATCCGGCCTCCACAGCCTGTGCCGGAGTCATAGTACGTCTCTGGTCATCACCAAGGGAAACCGGACGGATCCCCGGAGTCAAGCAGAGGAAATCGTTCCCGCAAGACTTTTTGATTGTATCAACCTCAAAGCCGGAACAGACAACACCGTGAATACCCCACTCTTTGCCGGAGGTGGCAAATGAAAGAACAGTATCTTCAAGTGATGTAGTCATTCCTTTAGGCAAATCTTCCTGCGACATTGAGGTAAGCACTGTGACGCCAAGTAAAATTGGTGACACACCTGAATCTGCAGAACCTTCAGCAAGTCCTGCTACAGCAGCACGAGCCATACGCTCTCCGCCCATCAGATGAATATTTACCATGTCCACACCGTGACGCACGCTGGAGCGTACCGCACCTTGAACTGTATTTGGGATATCAAAGAACTTCATATCTAGAAAGACCTTGAATCCCATTTCTTTTAGTTCACCAATAATCTCGGGGCCAGCGGCTGTAAAAAGTTCCAACCCCACTTTTACCCAGACATCAGCCCCTTTGAGCATCTTAGCCATCGCCAGCGCCCCTGCCTTATCCGGGTAATCAAGCGCAATAACAAGATTTGCCATGCTATTTCCAATCTTCCATAATAGAATCTACAAGATCCGGTGAGCTTTGAGGTGACAAGGTTGCAGCGATATATGCACTGCGCAGCTGGTCGTATGCTTTATCTAAATCGTCATTAACAATCCAAGCGTTGAACCAATGTGCCTGCTCAAGCTCTTTTTGAGCATTCGCAACACGGCGCATAATAGTCTGTTCGTCGTCTGTTCCACGACCACGCAAACGCTTTTCCAATTCATCGCGGGAAGGTGGCAGAATAAATACATAGCAGCCCTGCTTTAAGTTACCGTAAAGCTGGCTTGCCCCCTGCACATCGATGTCAAAAATAATGTCGTTACCATGCCTGAGCATCTCCAACGTCGCCTCTTTAGGCGTGCCATAAAATTTGCCGTGCACTTCAGCCCACTCTGCAAAAAATCCAGCGTCACGTTTTTTAGAAAACTCTTCTTCAGAAACGAAATAGTAGTCTTTCCCGTTTATTTCACCTTCACGTGGCTGACGGGTTGTATATGAAATAGAAAAAGAAAATCGTGGAAATTCTTTCAACAAACGCTTTGTTAAAGTAGTTTTACCTGTTCCGGAAGGTGCACATAACACCAAAACAATCCCCCGGCGGTCAGTAATGTCAAAATTAGAAGAATCGTTGCCGGAAATATCAAGAGTCATTAGTCGTTATCCTCCTGTAGGAAACGCTGACTAATAGTTTCAGCCTGAATGGCAGATAAAATAACGTGATTTGAATCTGTGATAATTATTGATCGAGTTTTTCTTCCCTGAGTGGCATCTACAAGCCGCCCTTCGTTACGCGCATCTTCGCGCACGCGACGCATAGGAGAAGACGTGGGCGTAACAATGCTTACAACACGGTGATGCACGACATAATTACCAAAGCCGATGTTAAGCAGCTTACTGCTTTTCATACGCTACTCCAGATTCTGTACCTGTTCCCGGCATTTTTCGAGCTCGTTCTTGAAATCAACGATGATACGGGCAATATGCTGATCCTGAATTTTGTTACCACAGGTGTTCACTTCGCGGAAACATTCCTGCAGCGTAAAATCAAGACGTTTGCCTGCTTCACCACCGCCTTTAATAAGCTCTTCAAGACGCTCTAGATGAGCATTAAGGCGGGTAATTTCTTCACTCACATCAAGCTTATCGGACAGTACAGTGATTTCCTGTAAGAAACGCTGTTCTTCCAGTTCGGATTCAACACGAGCAAGCACTTCTGTAAGGCGGTCACGCAGAGTAGCAAAGCGTTCTTCTTTAATCTGCGGTGCACGTTCAGTAATAGTTTCGACCCAGTCGCGCATGCGTCCTGTACGTTCAAGCATGTCTGCTGAAAGTGCAGTTGCTTCGGTTGCGCGTGCTTCGTTCCAATCAGCAAGAGCAAGCTCAAGGCCTTCTACAAGCGTCTGGGCAAATTCTTTTTCCGGCTCTTTATTGCTGTCTTCCCACAGGAAAGACATGCCAAGCATACGAGTGTAGTCCGGAGCAAAGTCATCACCACGTTCATTTGCAAACTTTGCAAGTTCATCAAGCATTGCAGAAGCCTGAGCGTTGTTAAACGACACAGCCTGTAATTCTGCACGCTGAATCTGCAAATTAAGAGTAATTTCTACACGCCCGCGCTGGCCGAACTTACGTACCGTCTTTTCAAAACGGGTCTCAAGAGAGCGCGCCAGCATTGGAAGACGCCATTTGAGATCAAGGTGGCGGCTGTTAACGCTGCGGACTTCCCAAGTCATGGTGAAGCCGTCGCCTTCGTGAGTACAACGACCATATCCTGTCATGCTTTTAAGCATACGTTCCTCTCTATATGTCAAAGCCCTGCGTTAACACTGCAGGGCATAAAGGTTTTATCGCATGCAAGAGATATCTCCTGCATATGGGAATGGCCGCAACAAGTAGCTTGCTACGGCGCTCCACGCTACCTACTCTACATCCATTCTTTATTCAAGCCATGTTATAACATAGAGTTGTCACTTTTCGGAATATAACCGCATGAGTGCGTGGAAAAATAATAAGATAGAAAAAAGCAGCTGAGTACAAACCCAGCTGCTTTTTTTTTATTCCGAGATAACCCGCAATCCATTTTTTTCAGATTCTACAGCTGTGCCGGTACAAAGATTTCGCAGCCCGGCGCCAAACGGAAGAGTATCAAAATAACATTCGGTATAGAATTGAGAAACGCCTTTCTTTTCTTCCGCTGATTGCAACACTATATGCAGAGGCAACTTTTCATCAATTAACTTCTGTAAAAATGCCTGTTTCTTCTCAACGATCAAATCACGCACAGCTTTTGCGCGCTCTTTTTTTACCTTTTTTTGAAGTTGGCCAGACATGGTCGCAGCGGCAGTCCCGGGACGGATTGAGTATGGGAATACATGGGCATATGTAAACGGCGCAGCCTTAACGTATGCCATAGTTTCCTGAAATTCTTCTTCAGTTTCACCGGGAAACCCCATCAAAATATCTGCTCCAAGCCCGTATGTCGGCCATACATCATGCAGTTTCTCCAGAAAATCCAGAAGCGGTGCCGTTTTATAATGACCGCGTCCCATACGCTTCAAAACAGAATCGCTACCGGACTGCAACGAAATATGAAGCTGAGGTGCAATCATGGCACTACGCGACAATACTTCAAGAGCCTTTGAGCCAAGCTGTCCAGGTTCCAAAGAAGAGATTCTAAAGCGAGCCTTACCGCCCCATTTTTTGCCTAGTGCATTTTCTAATTCGTCGATCAAATCCCAAAAATCCGGAGTACCATCAAGATCACGTCCAAATTGGCGCAAGTTTACACCAGAAAGGATGAGCTCTCTGAAACCTGACTCCAGAAGCGTACGAGCTTCTGTAATAATATCCGCAATACTACGGGAACGCGAACGCCCACGGGTGAGCGGCACGATACAATATGTACAACGGTGCGAACAGCCGTCCTGCACTTTTACCACAGCGCGAGCACGATTATAGTTCGTTACAGCAAAATCAGGGAATGCATTTTCCGGTTCTGTCATGCCCTCTTTCAATTCCGGCCATGTCTTCAATGAGGTTTTTGCGTCCTGTGGAACAATACGCGTAACCCCCGGAAGTTCCTTAAGCTCATCACCCATAACCTGCGCAGCACAACCTGTAACTACAATCTGTGCAGCCTCGTTCGCCCTGTTCAACTGGCGTACGGTAGAACGCACGTCACTCACAGCTTTAGCTGTAACAGCACAGGAATTTACGAGAATAAAATCAGCACCTGCCGCAGAGTCCAATTCTGAAAAACCGCGAGCAACCCACACTTCGCGCAATGCCTGTGTTTCGTACTGGTTAATTTTGCAGCCCAATGTTGCTGCGTAAAACGTATATGATTCACTCATTCAAATTCTGCTCCGGCGTAATGTCGCCTTCTGCAGACTAGCCGGAAAATGCGCGGTGTCAACTGGTAAGACACATAGGGAGACTTTCGATGGATATTCGACATCTTTCCAAGGGGGCACCCACTACGGCAGCTCCCTTACGAAAAACATCTCTTCACACCTGCGAAGCTATACTTCTTAAATAATACTCGCTGCGGCTACGCTTTCAGAAAAATATTTGTCCACTGCAACGTATAATTTCTATACGTCATGTACAAAAATTACCCTTTTTTTTGTGCAAGTAACATCACGTCCAGAGAATGTGTATTTCACCTCAAAGAACAGATAAAAAAAATCCTGACACACAACATGTTGTCATTTCAATACATTCGAAAGATGAGGACAAACCAGCCTGTATTTATATTCAAACGGTACTTCTTTTGCTGTTACCATAGCAGACAATATGCTTACCGCACGGTTGTCACTCGAACTATATAACGGCTGCAATATAAGTCGCGGTCGGAGGGGCGTCTTCTTGATAATCAAGGGATTGCGCCTCCCTCAGCGAAGACACAAAGAAAACAAATGCAGCCAGTCGCAAAAGCAAAGGATATTAAATGCGTTCATCCCGTTGGAGCATGTTACGAGAATTCATACGCGACCCATTTTCAACTGGTACCGTTTGTTCCAGCAGTCCGAGTCTTTGCAAGGAAATAGCTGGCAACGAACGAATCACTAATGCTGATGTTGTGGTAGAACTTGGGGCTGGCACAGGGAGTCTCTCAAAACATCTTTTACGATCATTGAAAGATGGAGCAGAATTTATTTCCATCGAAAAGAATCCACATCTTTATAAGATGCTTGTGGCTCAACATCCCCATTCTTACTTTTTACTCGATTGTGCGGAAAATCTTCCTACCATATTACGACAAAGGTCTGTGGGCAAAGCAGACGTTATTATTTCGTCACTACCTTGGGCATCATTCTCTTCAAAACAACAGCGCGAACTTACACAGGCAATACGAACAAGCCTGAAGCCCAATGGTACATTTATTACATACGCCTATGTTTGCGGTGCTGTTCTTCCGTCTTTTTCAGCTTTTCGCAAACAACTGGCACAATCATTTTGCAACGTGGATAGATCCAGGATTGTCTGGAACAATTTCCCTCCTGCCTTTCTCTACCAGTGTAGGCAACCTGTTCCAGTATTAACCAAAACAGCAGAGATAAAATCGTCGCACCGATCAAAGTATAGCTGCTAAAAATGTAGCCCCTGAGTTTAAATTATCTCAGGGGCTTCTTTTTATTTATTTTCCCACATTCCGGGTTTTATTTGTAACTTAAGGATCCTGCTATAGAAATAGTCCTTCTTTACATCCCGCCGTTCTTCACCCGGCCTGAGCGTTGTGATGGAGATACGACCGACAATCGCCCTGCTCTCACGATCCGCATTAAATGTGCGGACTCCCCATAGGTCGTGCAACATAAATGGCATTTTAGTCACAGGTTCATATCCTAAGTAGAGCCCAATATGGCCTCTCAGGCCGATAAGGGAGAAAAAGGGGATGCCGTTTTCAATAATCACATCACGCTTTTCACTGGCAGTCAGACCTTTCAACGAGATAACTTTCTTACCTCTTTCCGCCTGAGGGCCTGAGTTACGTGGTAACCACACTCCAAACGCCATAAAAAGATCACGAATAGTAGAAGAGCAGTCCCTGTCTAAATATAACCCGCCCCAGCCGTACCGTTGCCCGATAATATGTTTAGCCAGCTCCGCCATTGCCCTTGGCGTCAAGGGTGCGGGAATTTCTGCCGCCTGCTCAGTCCAAACGGGGGCACTAAAAAACTCTGCCTGCCCCAGAGAATTACGGGCAGGTACCAATAAAGAAACATACGAACGAGGCTCCATAGCAGATATCATTTTATATTGCATGTCATCGTGCTTATGTTGCGTCATCGATTCAACTACATCTTTCTTCGTTCTTGCCTTTTTTTCCCCCTCAGCTGAGCCTGCTACAGCCGAAACAGACTCTCCCCCTGACTTTGGCGCTTTAGAAAAAACACCTCCCACAAATCCTGTGGAAAGATACTGCCCTTCTGCTGTTTGCAATGTCACATTATCGCACATAATGGCATACAATGTTCCGGACATAACAAGCTGCTCTTGCTCTTTTGTTACGAACGCAACATCGTTGGCGAGAATCCAACCACTTGCGTACGCGGTTTCTGCATAGAGCCATTCTCCAGAGATAGAAGCGTGCGAAATAAAAAGAGGTGTTCCGGCATGGACACTTGAATTCTGATAATAATCAAATGGAAATCCCTCTCCAGGTAGAGCTGGATTAAAAAAGTACGGTTTCACTGTTGGCAATACGCGCAACGATGAAGTACGTACCGTAATCGCATGTCTCGCCATACTTGGATACGTTTCCATGGACTGACTGTCCACAAGTCTGGACATGGCAGCTTCTGTCCATGGAAGCAGATTTTCTGCATAGCCAAGACCATAGGGATACGCAGAGTTTCCCCAAAAGGCATCTTCTTTAGAAAGGCTAGGTTTTGTCTGACGCCACGGAGCATAATGGTACGTCTTAAGCGCGGAAAACTGCACCGCCTGTTCAGCTAACGTCATCACAGGCGTATGAGCACTGTGTGTCAAATAATCCGAAGGATTTTGCGAGAGGTTTTCTAAATCGGCAACATTATTCTGCCGATTATACTCCCACACCGGATATCTACCGGTTTTGCTACACGCAGCGAGACTTACGCACGTTGCCATGAGCACAACAAGAGCAAACGCAAGTCTGAGCCCCTTATGACATTTTCGCAGATTTCGCACTAATTCAGCCACAAAGCGCCCCCTTGTCCCCTACTCTATATTAATTTGTCAGATTGCAACGGCTCACTATCGCTTGCAAATCGTCAGCAGTGAGTCCTACGTGCACGTCATATTCAACTTGTCTGGCCATGGCAGCAAATCTTCGGATAAGCAAAAGCTTCGCAATTACGAGCTGTACACCAAAAAAGAACACCCAGAAAAGATAGTGTGCCCAAAGCGCAGCAAAAAAGGCAACGGCTGAAAATAAAAACAAAAGCAACATCGTATTACGTTCTTCCGCGGAACGCACCACTGTCCATATCCGGAAGCCGTCAGCTGCCCGCGTCAAGCAGTTTTCATATTTCGATGCAGGCGGTGCAAAGAAAAGTATTGCAGTCTGCAAAAAGAATAAGAAAATGATCCACCATAGAGAATGTGACCAGAATGCTATAAAAATAAGCAAGCTAAGAAGAAGACGGGGCCAAACCGTGAGTGGGTTACGCGACTTTCGCCAAAACAACTCTGTCATACTTTCTGCTTTATGATAATTCATAGACCTCTCCTTACTATACCCATACAATCAGCAACTTACATAATCACCTTATTACACTGATAAAATATACTTTAATAGTAGCACATGAAAAGAAAAAAGGAAGATTCTAGAATTATTTTGTCTAACATACTCCATGAAACGGCTCCCCCCCTCACTCATGCTGAGTTGCTTTGCAGTTCCTTCTACCAGCAAAAGTCATTCAATAGTAATACAAAAAAAAAGCGCTTTCAGGAAAATCCCAAAAACGCTTTTGCAGACCAAAATGATAAACAAAGCAATACAGTCTTATGCACATTATGTGCATAGCATCATAAATCTTTTCCAGCCCAAATAACCCGCCCGATGACTTCCCAACTTCGGGACTCATCACGGGGATCGATTTCTATATCCTGATATGCAAGCTCGCGGTTGTCACCACGGAATAAATATTTTCCCGGAATACGGGAGAAGCGCTTTACGTAAATTTCATCGTCTAGACGCACTACATACACCCTGTCTTCAACAAGATTCTTGTCTGATTGATTCACAAGACAAAGATCACCGTTATGTAACGTACTCTCCATAGAGCGCCCCATAACTTCCATTATCTTCAGACTGTTTACATCCTGCGTCTTGTGCAAGATCCAATCTAAGCGAAATGCGTAGCGCCCATCTGAATAGTCGCTTGTTGCAAGTGATCCACCACCGGCACTTGGACGCGCCTCCGCTTTATCCACAAAGAGAAACTCGTCTTGAACTTCGTCGGGGCCTCGCGGTGGAGCAAGGAATGTTGTCGCAGCGTCATCTACCTGCGCAACATCACTGCGCCCGACATGCTCAGACGCACCACGACGCTCTGCCCCTACAGATAAAGGGAAGTAAAGTTCGGTGGATGATTCAGTCTGTTCAGCGACCTTTTCCAGATATCTGGTAAGTTTCTTTAAATTCTGCCTGTTGGGATATCGTTCTCCCTTCTTCCATGCATACACAGTACGCGGGCTTACTCCTGCAATTTCTGCAAGTTTAGGGACCCCACCTACTAGCTTAATGGACTCGGCAATGAATTCCTGAAGCTGCCATTCTTCTTCGCTGTAGTCTTTGTTCATAGGGATGAAATAGCACAATGTTAGAAAAAATAAAATAGTTTTTTGCACAAAATGTACAAACATGCTTGACGTGGATGTGCATTTTGTGAACAATATGATCACTTCGCCACTTCATGGTCATTTTTTTTGCAATCAGAAAGCACTGTTTAAACTTTCTGACGCACACTCGGAGGAAAACTTATATGTCCGTTTATTCTTTTCACGCCCCGGAACGCACTCGCTGCACAGTGTGTGGTCGAAACTTTTCCCGACCTTGGAGAATGGCGTGCGTGGGAATTGCGATCTGCCCAGAATGCAATCAACCTCGTGCTGGAAGCGGATACCAGCCTATGGTGCAGATCGAAGTAGGAGAACACCAGCGTTTACTACAGTTGTACTACGCTGAATTTAATCACCATACATCACCAACTAACCACTCTGGCCACGCAATTTTGCGGGCAATTGAACGATGCAACACGTTCTATAATGGAGGACGGTCATGCCTGTAGTACCTTGCAACCAATGCGGAACTGAGTTTTATGTCCGTCCGGCACGTCACAATGCCGGTAAAGGGAAATATTGTTCCCGAAAATGCGCGGCCGAAGCCAAACGCATTAAACAAACAGTAAGTTGCCCGTGGTGCGGAAGGCACTTTGTAAAGCGTGCAGGGCAAGTCTATTGCTCACGCTCATGCGCAGCCTCTGCAAACCATGCAGCACATGACAGACATGGAACTGATGAAAAACACTGCATCGTGTGTGAAAAAAAATTTACACACGGTGTAAGCAGTAAAATTTGCAGTAACGCGTGTCTTGCAAAACATAGAAATGGAAGTAATGCAGGCGGGTACTCTCTCTTTGAAGACCCTTGGGCTACCGGCGAGATTCCACCGGATAGATATGCCAGAGACCTGTTCCGCATGCCTGATATTGGACTTGGCTTTTAAATCACCACCCCACATACCATCCAAAGGACATGCATGAACGTTTATGGATACAACGATGCCTGCGACAACTGCGGAATTGAACCGGGTGCAGAATATTCGCTTCCGCCGTCTGCAGTTCTGCAAGGTAGAGCGCGCACGTATATATCAAATGGACAAATTGTTCTGGTAGGACTTACAGCGATATGCAGAGCAGTAGGTGCAGGGCCAAGTACTATCAAAAAGTGGATCAAAGAAGAGAATTTTCCGGTACGTAAATGCTCCGACGGAATATACAGAGCCTCTCCGGAAGCCATTAGAGAATGGTTTTCGAATACTTTGCCCAAGAACATGTAAAGACAAGACAGATTACAACCCGTATGATGCCAGGATGCCACGAAAAGCGACGCCTCCTATCCCATACAGTTGATAAAAAAAAACGGGGATGACTAACAAGTCATCCCCGTTTTTAAAAAAACATACCTATACACGACAGCGCAACACTTTAACACCGTCTTCAAATAACACTTCCATTTTATTAGGCTTAGTAACAACCTGTACTTCGCCCATGCCAAAAGTAGGATGCTGTACAACATCACCTTTTGTGAAGGTTTCATTCATGTTGTATGTACGAGCTCCTTCAGAGCCTTTTGCAACCATTGCAGTTTTCCATGCAATCATAACAGCTTCTGCTTCCTGCTTCGCACGCTGAGTAGCGCGGGTCTGAGCAGCTTTTTTAGCAGCAGCTGAACGTGCAGCGGAAATTGCTTCTTTGCGGGAGTCGCCATTACGAACTTTTTTTACAGTGGAAACCTGTGCTTTGCTTTTCGGCGCACGAGCCTCACGGTATTTGTGCACACTACCGCAAGCCTGACATTCCACTTTAATAATTTCGCTACCTACCATTGCCACAATTACATGCCCTGTAATATCACTACAGCGCGTGCATTTAGTATCAATACGATCACCTGCAGAGAGGCTGCCTGTTTTGCTCATATCCAATCTCTATTTATTGCAACGTTATATCTAATATTATAAGTCAGGAAGAAAAACGCCACAGGGTTGTACCTGCGGCGTGTTTTCTGCCAATCGGAAGGTGCGCACCATACAGTTTTGACCCTTTGATGGCAAGGACTCAAACTGAACTTAATCAGATTTTATCCCCCTACCAGTTGTTTTCAGATGATTGCTCCTGTGTAAAAAAAACACATAACAAGGCATCGCCTCCAGTCAATTTATCCTTTAATTACACCGAAGTACTTTTATATTCATTCAAACAAAAATAGCCATAGTAAAAAAACTTTCGGCCAAATTCATCAGTAATTTTCTAACGTACACAATTCATACTTGCAGGGAACCGCTTGGCAGGGTAGGCAAGAGCCCACAAACTTTTTGTTATAATGGAGCACCCATGGAAATTACTGTTGAGATTGGAAACAGCAATCAACGTAAAGAAATTACAGATGAACTTGGAATCATCAGAGAAGCGGCACGGCATGCCACTATGGCTTTTCGCATTCATGAAATTATCGTTCCTAAAAACTTTGATGCCAAAGTTAACGAACTTCAGGGCACTACAGATTTTAAATCTATTCCGGGTGCAGAGCCTGTTGCGCGAAGCATTTTTCATGAGAAAGGCTACTACCTGCTGTTCCATCCCAACCTGTTCACAAAACATTACGACAATCAGGTTCGCTTCTCTATTTACTGGCATGAGTTTGCCCTCATAGTAAACAAGGGGCGCTTCCCGGTCCTTACTCGCCATAAATTAGATCGCTTTGCAAACTACTTTATGAACCTGTATCAATTGTTCGATCAGTACGATGCAGCACGCAAATCTTTTGAGTTTCGCGACGCTCTAGTTAAGAACGTCCTTAAGACAGAACTTTCTGACACAGCGCGTGCGGATCTTGAAAACTCTCTTATGGGCAACCTTGCCCTTATTAACAATAAACCTGAATACTATGACTTGATTAAATTCCAGCAGCAGGAATTTCCAACGCACAAAAACATTTCGCAATTCCTGTCCCAGATTCAGGGGAAAATTTCCCAGCTCTCATTCTCCATCATTTTTGCGTATGCAACCATGGACCACTATGAGTACCTTCGCGAAAAAGAACAGCTTATCAGCGAAGCACCCATGCTGGACAACAACACCCGCGTTCTTCTTGAATACTTCCGCCTGAAATATGACGAATGCAGCCCTGACCTTTCTGACGGCATCGACATTATGGAAGCATTCTGGGCAAATTTCGGTATCCGTTTTGTAGACGGAGCTCAGTCACTACAATGTGAAATTGTACCGCTGAAGTAGCCGACTCGCCACGCAATTCATCTAAGACAAAAGAAAAGCCCTCTATTCCTAAAGGAATAGAGGGCTTTATTTACGTACATAATTAGCCGCGGGCTAGAATTTGATCACTAATTTCTTTATAAATATCGTTGATCATAATAACACCGATGACATGTCCACCTTCCATCACCACCGCGTAACTGCGACCTTTTTTCACAAAATCTTCCAGTACAAGCAAAAGCGGCTCGTCAGGACGCACTACTGTCATATCCTTATCCATAACGTCTTTTACGCTGATAGAACCGGACACCTTACAAGCGTTGGTAAACATCTGCTCATAACGATTTTCATCAAGGCATTTCAAGCCGTCACCGCGCAGCAGGGTATCTTCCATAAAACGCATTGTGTCCCAAATTGAGACTGCGCCCTTAACGCGACCATTATGATCTTCCACTAAAGCACACAGGCATCCTTCTGAAGCACATGCGTTAAGTTTACGAATAGCCTCAGCAAGGGGATCATCTATTTTTACAACAGGGTAATCATCACGTAAAATATCCCACGCACGTCTTCGCAATAGCATAATCGAAACTCCCAATTTCTCAGAGTACGGTTAGTCTGTCACACTTTCCAGAACCTATGGACTGGCAAGTTACGGTGTATATGTCTTTCACTGGACTGCAATCAAAACAATTATGACTGCTTTGTATTATAGCAACGGTAAACATTTGTGAGCAATACGTAAAGATTATTTGATAACTTTTTGTGAAAAAAGTAACAAACAAGACTTTGCCCTTCAAAAAAATGATTTACTTTGCATTTTAGCATAAAAAAAGCCCGCGGAACGGGCTTTTTATTAATTATATAATTAGGCAACTTGCGGCACAGCATACTGTACCGACGGCTCGACCATAATCACAACCTTCCGGTTCTGCCTACACGCAGCAGATGTAAAAAGCACACCCGCGACAGTGAGGACGATAAGGTATTTTTCATATCCAGCCTTATAACAAGTTGATAACTAAAACCGGAGTTTTAATTGTTGCCTTGAACCTTGGTCTAAACTTTGTTCTATATTTTTCTTCGTATCTATCATCGCACTTTTTTTCATACTCATATGCTGCGTTGTGCTTTCCTCTGAATTTCGCTCTGTGCTTTCCACTGAACTTCTCTCGGTGCTTTACTTTATATCTTGAACAGTTGTTAACTTTTTTCACATTACGAGAAAACACATAACCATATTGCCTCTGGCTTGGAATCTTAACCTTATACACGACTGCATCAAGCCCATCCAACAATATTGAACGCATCTTTATAACACGTGTACCCCTTTCCAGTTTATAGACATCGTTGCGGTGCATAAACCGTTTCATTTTTTTAGGGCGATGCGTTGCCACATCCAAAAAACGGTCTACCGTTTTGAGATCGGGATACACGTTGCTTGCTCGTGTTGTCACGTACAGGTCGCGACTATGTCCGGACGCACTGGCATCGTAATGCATCCCAAATGTGACGAACGCGCAGGCCATTACCAGCACCAAAACTACTTTCTTCAGTGTGTTCATTTCTCATCCTTTTTGCTGTGCATGTACAGACATGCGGTACGGGATCCATCCCTTTACACGTTGCAGCGTAAAACTCCCCCAAGAGTGTTATCGTTGTAACGACCGCAACAGCTTTAGACGTTGAATTCGCTTTCGAATACGTTCCATAATCTTCGCGAAACGCCCCTGCTGTTCTGGCGTAAGAAGCGCATTAATTTCCTGCTCTGTGGTGTTAAAGATCTCAAGCACTTGATCTGTCGCCTTATCCTTCACCCCTCGGATATGTTCCTGATTCACAGCAACAATACGACGAATCTCTTTCATGGTCTTTGCATCCGGTTGAACTTGCGATTCTATTTTACGTAAAAACCGCTTTCCACCACCAAATCTGGTTCCCTTCAATTCCTTAAATTTAGCTATGCGCTGTTTGACAACAAAGCTGTTCCCCCAAACACCGCACGCTGCGCCAAGAAAAAACACAAGCACAAAGGCCGTCCAAACTTTCCAGTTTTTCATTGCCCACTCCTACAGGGATAAATACAGCTGCGCGGAATCACGTCCAGCATCAATAAGTTGCGAGTCCAACAATGAAAGCGCGTTGTTTACAGTAAGAACGCAAGGGATAGACACAACAACCAGCATAATTACGGCCACCATAGCAACCTGCGGTGCAAAACGCTCAAACGGCGACTGCCTCTGGATACTAGTCATTGCATAGACATCATGCATAATCCCCTGCTTCCAGGCGGAAGGTAAATAAACATCTACCTGCATGGCGTGCGTTTTTTTCAACACATGTACCAACTTACTCAGCATATTATTTTCCATGCTATGCACCTTCTATCCCGTGCTTTTTCAAAAGCTTCTTTAATGTGCGCTTTGCCCTGAAAGCACGAACCTTAACATTGGCGGAGCTTATTCCCAGCAGCTCAGCCGTTTCTTTACTTGAGTATTCCTCAAGTTGCGTCATTACCAAGATCATTCTATCTAACGGCGCCAGCATATCGAGTACAAGACTCAAAATTTCTTTCGCCTCACGCGCCTGACTCAACCGTTCGAATTCACTTTCAGATTCGGTAAAGCAAACGGCATCAAGCCATTGAGTAGTATCCTTTGAAAAATCACTAAGAGGCGATTCCTTTTTGCGATAATGGGAACGCCAAAAGTCTGTGCAACTACGAAGAGCAATCGTTGTCAGCCAGTGCTTAAACGGTTTTCGGGGTTCATACGAAGCGAGCGATCGATATGCTCGAACAAACGTTTCGTGCGCAACCTCGGGCGCGTACTGTGGCGGCACATGCGCTCCGACAACAGCACCTACATGTTTCTGATGTCGATCAATGATCAACGCATACGCTGCAGTTTCACCCTCCAGCACGGTGCGGACTGTATCCCAGTCTTCATTGACCGATTCCATCAGCTCTCCAGTTTTATTGACGCAGCAAAAAGGTACAAACCATAACGATAACCTTCTTATCACGACCACATATACACTAGTAGTTAAAGGTTGTATCCACGGGAAAATCTTTATTGATACATCCGTCTACATAATACATCGCACCCGCTCATGCCTTGGTTACACTTTTTATAACTTTTTCAAAAAAACCTCCCCTCAGATGAGGGGAGGTTTCGCAGTACCTGTAAATCTAATCAAAATCCGACATCAAAGCTCCAATGTGAATCTTACCGATAGATCTTTTCCGGTATTTATCTCTTAACCGCCACATAGCCTGATTCAATTCATTGATTGATATACCGTTACGTACAGCAGTATAGGCTTCAATGTACGCTGCAAGTTCATCGCAGACTTTTAGCATCTCGCCATCTTTCGGATTGTATATGTCATCATTATATAAGGACTGGAGTTCCTCAAAGGTAACCTGTTCGACTTTTCCATCACGTTCTATGCAATCATGAAATTCTGACCCGGTTGCAGTCCCGAGAAGATATCCCAGTCTGTCCGCAATATCCGAATACCCTTCTTCGCGTAGCGGTTCAAAAACCCGTCGTTCCAACTCCTCATCCTCATATGCTTTGATAAGGGCATCCAGTTCCTTCACTGATTTTTTTACCGGTGAAATAATATCACGAGTCAACATCTCCGGCAGGTCATGGAACAACCCACAAAAAAAGTTGTTCTGCCGACGGGTAGGACATGCATCCTGTACAACAGAAAAGAAATAGCTATAGCATGCCACCAGAAACATATGCCCCATAACAGACGTTTCAGGAATACGCGGCATCTGCGACCATCGCTTCTGAAAACGCAATTGCCCGCAGAGGTTGGCCAGTTTACCCAGCGCATGGGCTTTAGGCCTCATCAGCTCATGAAAGCCTTTAAGTTTCTGAAAAGAAGCCTGTTGTTCCACAAATGATTCACGGATCTCGTCCAGTTCATCATCAAAAGCATTCAACCCTTCAATGAGCTTAAATTCCCAGCTACTTGCATAAAAATGTGCGGCAGCAAGGATATCATCCGCAAGCTCCCGCTTTCTATGCGGATCGAAGTACGCTATAAAACGCATCCAAAAATCATCCCCTAGCGTACTCAAGACTGGTTCAAGCTCCCCCTGCACCCATTCAACCAGTTGCCGATGATGTTCCGGATTTTCTTTAATCCGATAATAGACAGGAGGCTTGATATCTGTAATGACAAGCCGGAAGAGGTAATCAAAAATCCCCCACTCGGCAATTCTATCACTTAGCTCACGACGCTCTTCGGCCTCCAGATCACGTGCATTTTCCTGCAACAGCAGCCAGGCGATTATCATTTTATGTGCCTGCTTATCTACCTCATACAACTCTGCCGGACGCAACTTATCATTCCAGCGTTTCATGTACGCGCCGGAAAAAACGGTCTGCAACAATCCCTTACGAATACTTGACATGATAAAAAATCCTCATTTTTTCACAAAAATCACTTGGCAACGAGTCGGTCATGGTATAAGTACGGTGTTTCCGCACGAAGCCGGAGGTACTTTTCCAGGATTTGTAAAAGAATCTGGATCCCCCCGTTTACAACCGCCGGTTTTGGGCTGACCAATCTTATTGTTTTATTGACATGGAAACAAGAACTCCATAAGAGCCAACGTGTTTCGACACTAGGAGTAATATAGATGAAAACTTTCAGCCCTAAGCCTGAAGATATCACCCGCGAGTGGTTTGTAGTTGACGCTGAGGACCAGATCCTCGGTCGCCTCGCAACCCAGATCGCACACCGCCTTCGTGGCAAACATAAGCCAGAATTCGCACCTCACGTTGACAACGGTGACTTCATCGTAGTCGTGAATTGTGAAAAAATCAAAGTTACCGGTAACAAGATGGCAGACAAAATGTACTACCGTCACACCGGTTTCCCAGGTGGCCTCAAAGAAGCTAACCTTGAGACCATGCTTGAGAAGAAACCTGAAGATGTTATCCGTAAAGCTGTTCAGGGCATGCTTCCAAAGAACCGTCTTGGTCGCGCTATCATGAAGAAGCTCAAAATCTACGTTGGTACCGAGCACCCACACGCTGCTCAGAACCCTCAGACTCTTGAGCTTAAGTACTAGATTAGAGGTAGGAGATTACTATGTCCAACGAATTCGATTACGGCACAGGCAGAAGAAAGAACGCTACTGCTCGTACCCGCCTCTACGCTGGTAGCGGTCAGATCACTGTTAACGGTCGTCCTTACGATGAGTACTTCCCACGCAAGACTCTTCAGATGATCATTCGTCAGCCTCTCGAGCTTGTTAAAATGCTCGAGAAATTTGACATCAAAGTAAACGTAGCTGGCGGCGGTATGTCCGGTCAGGCTCTTGCAGTTCGTCATGGTATTTCCCGTGCGCTGCTCGAAATTGATGCAGACATGCGTCCAGCACTCAAAAAAGCAGGCTTCCTGACCCGTGACGCTCGTAAGAAAGAGCGTAAAAAATACGGTCAGCGTGGAGCTCGTGCTCGCTTCCAGTACTCCAAGCGTTAATCCGCTTCGAGTTTACTGCTCGACAAAACAAAGAAAAACCCCTTGTTACCACAAGGGGTTTTTTTTGTTCTCAATCTTCTTTGGACGCTTGAACACATCATGATTGTAATTCTCTTATAATATTCAGCCCCATTCATACCACAAAAAGATGATACAACTATTTATCATTAATATTTTTTAACTGGATAATGAGCTGAATAGCGTCGTTATGACAAACATCTTTCCAGATTCCTACGTGCATCCCTTAGTATTATCCTGCCCCTATATTGCACCAAGATGATAAGATCGTAACGTACTTCAAAACAAATTATTTCTTAATCTTAGAATGCTAACCTATCCATTGATAAAAAAAGCCCCATTAAGCCACTTCCACCAACTTAAATGGAGCAGCCCGAGAGCCATGCTGTAGGCGCAATAACGAATACAGGAAAAGGCGGGACGCTCAGCTTGGGAAATGACGGATAAACGAATTGGAGATAATCCCGTTATGCTTGATCTACATGTAGATGGAACTAAGGTTGTCGGCGAAATTCTGAAATATCTAAAACAAATCGTAGAACGTGAAAATTCACGCGGGGTTGCTCTCGGCCTGAGCGGCGGGATGGATTCTTGTATTCTGGCAACACTGGCCGTGCGCGCTCTGGGGCCTCAGTCGGTGACCGTTGTCTACATTTTTGATCAAGACAGTGATCCCAATATCGCGCGAAACGCACGACATATTGCGGATAACCTAGGCTTAAATCTTGAAGAATTAGATATCTCAGAAGATATGTCGAAGCGTGGCGTGTACGCATCAGCCTTCACGAAACTATTGCGGCTTTCCGGTCTCGTGGCAAAGATCACTACGGCATGCTACAGAATTATCTGCGGTGAAACACCGTTTAAATCCACACTGCGAGTCGGTGGCGGTGAAACCTTGCGACCTTGGTACAAGCGTTTACTATTTAACATGACCATGCGTCATGTTGAAGCCGGCTTCATCCAGCGTCATATTTTTCGACGCAACATTCTTGAACGCATTGCAGAAGAACGAAACTTATCTCTTATCGGAGCTGCTAATCGATCCGAGTGCGAAGTCGGCTGGTTTGTTAAAGATGGAATTGACGATATACCGGTACAGCCTCTGACAGGACTTTTTAAAACACAGATACGCCAACTGGCCGAAGAGCTAGAGTTACCCGAAAAAATCCGCAAGCAGATCCCCTCACCGGATATGGCAAAAGGGGTAACTGACGAGTTCGGCATAGGCCATGAATACTGTATTGTCGATACCGTCATCGACGGGCTGGATCGTGGTCTTACGTTAGAAGAAATTTCGGCTCTTGGCATTCCCCAAAAGGACGTAGTCGATATTATCGACCTGATGCGCCTGTCAAAATGGAAGCGTATGTCACCGCACGAAATCTCTCCGGTTAACGGCAGCTACGGATCAGCCATTCGATGCTAGTTGCTCTGTATATCCATATGTTGTCTTCGAGCTTCTTTAATTATTTTACACAATGTCTCCTATTCCCCAGTGAACATGTGGTTAAATTGAAGCAGTTGCCTATAAAATTTTTAAACGTCTCAGTCATATTTTTCTAACTATGACATAACATAAGACAACTTGGCTGAATCCACATCGACGATATTAACTGCTCGATCTTCAAGGCAGGTTCATACGAACCTGCCTTTTTTTATTATCCGCGCTCCTGACCACCGCCCCGCATTATTGACAGAGCCTGTCTCTACAGGCAGAACAAGAGGTGATAACCAGATTAGCAAGGAAACTTATTCATGGCAGATTACCCGAACGAAACTGATTGCATAACCCTTATCGGCATGGCAAGCGCAGGCAAATCAACCTTAGGAAAAATTCTCGCACACCAGCTTGGGTGGGTATTTATTGACACCGACCATCTTATCGAAGGCCAATACGGAACTAACTTGCAAGCTGTCACCGACTCTATGACAAAAGAAGAGTTTCTTGATGTCGAATGCGCTGTGATCTGTGCGTTGCGCGCAAAACGCTGCGTCATAGCTACAGGTGGAAGTGTTGTGTACAGAGAAAAAGCAATGGAACACCTGCGTTCTTTAGGACCGATATGCCATCTGGATGTCAGTCTGCCAAAAATTATCAAACGCATTGGTGAAAAGCCTGATCGCGGTCTTGCAATTGCACCAGGACAGACCATTGAAGATCTCTACAATGAGCGTGCTGCATTATACAAGAAATACGCTGAGATCAGCGTTCAGTGCGATAACAAAACACCCGAACAATGCGTAACGGCTCTACTGGCAGCTTTGGAGTGCAGTCATGAAAAAGAAAAATAAACGTACGGCAACTGTAGGCACCTTCGGCAAGCTTGCAAAGCTGTATAAGAATATGGCTGATGCCTATTCTAAAACAGCCGCAGAAGCAGGACTCTCCTGTGCCGGTTGTAACGACAACTGTTGCTACAGCTACTTTCAGCACCATACGTACATTGAATGGGCATACTTATGGAAAGGGCTGAATGCACTTCCAGAAGATAAACGTGAGTATTTTATCCAACGGGCAAAGGATGTTGTCACACAGTACAATGAGGCCATTGCTAAAAAAGAACGCCCTCATGTTATGTGTCCGCTGAATGAAGATGGCCTTTGCGGCTTATATGACTACCGGCTTATGATTTGCCGCATGCACGGCACAAAAAATTTAATGATACTCCCTAACGGTGAACAACGATATTTTCAGGGGTGCTACAGGTTCCGGGAACAAGTGGAAGGGATGGATGAATTTTTAATCCCAATGTTAAACCGCACCCCGTTTTATCAGGAACTGGCTCAACTGGAAATGAAATATGCAGGGGCTGCTCTCAAGACACTCCCCCGAGTCAACCTCACTCTCGCTGAGATGATCGTTCAAGGTCCTCCCGCCCTCATATAGCCAAAACGAAAAAAACGCCTCATTAGAGGCGTTTTTTCATGTGCTACACATCCCGTTCTGTACAGATACATGTGACTATCACATTTAACTGTATGTTAACAAATTGTAGTAAGAATACGGCAGATAGTAATACTGTAGAGCACTGTTCCTGCGCCTGCTACAGCATACTGAACATATTACTATGCTTCGTTTTTACGTCTTCTTTCCCACAACTTCATATTGTTCATTTTTTTACGTCGTTCACGTTGTAGTGCTTTACAAACCAACGGCGTATTCTTTTTCAGCCCCCACTTTTCACGATAAGAAATTGCATCAAGATCGTGTAACGCAAGATGCCGCTTTGTTAAGATCTTAAAAGTCTTTCCACATTCAAGACATGTGACTGTTTTTTCCTTAATAGACTTTTTCGGATCAACTGCAGCTTCCTGTGTTTCCTCAGCAAAAGCATCTGCTTCGCTAATAACTCTGATGCCAGACGCAAGTGTTTTCACCATAGAGGTAATTTCTTCCTCTGTCATGGTCCGCACACTAGCTTGCGCCTTAACAATTTCCAACGCTTCTTTTAAGTAGTCTTCCATTTAATGCACCTCATGAAATACTATTGCTCAACGACTAGGCACAACTTTTTTGCGTTATGTAAATACTAACCTTCGCTTGAATACATGTTCTTTTAACCCTCGTCAAACAAAGCACTTTTTATTTTTAATACTTTTTTCACGGCATTATTTTACTATGTCAGTGTAGGCATAAAAGAGCATTCTTGTTTAATTAATATTCACTTCATCACAAAATAAATATCATCATGTTTCTTTCATATATTTTTTTTTATTTTCTACTTAGCATGTTGTTCATTGGTACTTACAATCCTTTTGTCGTCAATATAGAATGCACTACCTCTTCTATTGCTTATCTGACCAACTGTTTTAATCAAACAAAAAAGGACGCCTGTTACGGCGTCCTTATTTATACTTTTATGTATCTTACTATAATTTCTTCTGTAGTAGTTCATTAACAAGAGCAGGGTTAGCCTTTCCTCGCGTTTTACGCATAACCTGACCAACAAAAAAGCTTTGTAACTTATGCTTACCACCTCGGTAAGCTTCTGCTTCTGATGGATTTTCCGCTATTACTTCATCCACAACTGCTTCTAATTCAGAAGAATCTGAAATCTGAACCATACCTTTGGCTTTTACAAATGCTTCTGCAGAACCACCCTGTTCCATAAGTTCAGGCAAAACATCATTCCCGATCTTAGTAGAAATCATACCCTCTTCAACAATTCTAACCAATTCTGCAAAGTTTTCCGGCTCAAGTGCAACGTCAGTAACTGTTATATTACGCTCATTCAATTCGCGCATGAACTGACCCATCATAAAGTTACTTAACTTTTTAGGATTATTAAAAGCTTTTACAGCTGATTCAAAGTATTCAGCAATGGCTCTATCTTGCGTAAGCAAGTTTGCATCGTATTCCGGCAAACCAAATTCAGCTTCAAAGCGAGCACGTTTTTCAAGCGGAAGTTCCGGAAGTTCGCTTCTCCACGTTGCAACCTGTTCTTCAGTCAACTTGATAGGGATCAGATCAGGATCCGGGAAGTAACGGTAGTCATGTGCTTCTTCCTTGCCGCGCATAGAAGCCGTAATATTCTTTTCTGCGTTGTACAGTCGGGTTTCCTGAATCACGTCTTCACCATCCAGAATAAGATCTTCCTGACGGGCAATTTCGTATTCAATACCACGCTGTACGTTACGGAAGGAGTTCATGTTCTTTAATTCAACACGAGTACCGAATTCTTCCTGACCGCGTGGACGCAAAGAAACGTTTGCATCACAACGGAAGCTACCCTCTTCCATGTTCCCATCACAAATATCAAGGTACAGCAAAATGGAGTGCAGTGTCTTAAGGTAAGAAACTGCCTGTTCTGCGCTTCGCATGTCAGGATCAGAAACAATCTCAATAAGCGGCACACCTGTACGGTTGAAATCGACATAAGATAGATTCTCTGCCTGAGAATGAATAGACTTACCAGCATCGTTTTCAAGCTGAATACGAGTAATTCCCACGCGCTTCAAAGAGTCACCAACTGGAATTTCAATATGACCGTTCTGGCAAATTGCATTATCGAGCTGAGAAATCTGATAGCCGTTAGGAGAATCAGGATAGAAGTAGTTTTTACGTTCAAAAATAGAATTGAGGCTTACAGTACAATTCATTGCAAGTCCCATTTTTGTTGCAAACTCCACGGCCTTAGCGTTCAGTACAGGCAACGCACCCGGCATACCGGAACATACTTCACAAACATTTTCATTCGGATCAGACCCGAAACGGGTCGAACAGGAACAGAATAATTTTGATTCCGTCTTGAGCTGAGCGTGAACCTCAAGCCCGATGACAACTTCAAAATCAGCCATAATACTCTCCTTACATCTATCTTCCGGAAAATACCGAAAAACAGCTTCCCCACGCGCAGTGCACAAGGTAGCCAGTTAATTTTATAATTGGTACGCTACATAGAGGTAATACCGGCGTCATAATATTTACCCACGCCATATTCTGCTCTACGGAAAAATTTTTCAGAACTCGGCCCGATGATCTGTAACTCCGGATTCCTCTTCTGCACATCCAATGCAATACGCATTTCTTTTGTACAACCGGTGGAAAACGTAGAGTCCTTACCGGACCAGATGGACGGTACTTTACGATCAAGCAAGGCAAAGCTTGTTTCTATATCTTCAACTGTCTGAAAACGCCAGACGTCGAGCAGGCCGCTTCGCTGAACCTGCTCCCACATAAACATCAAGTCATCCCCGTCCATACCTTCTTCAAAGTGTTCTGCGGGATTTATGATAAATGTACTATCCAGACGTGTTCGCAAATGGGCAACGAAAGTATTCACAACCTTAATTGCGGTATCCGTTTCGCCGGGAATAGAGCCGATGACTGCGCTATAAAACATAACGCTTCGCCCTTTTTGCTTTTCTTTGCGCATACTCTCAATGATACGATTTGCCATATCATTAATAGCTTCTTCGCTAAATTTACGAATCTTGCTTGCGCGAGGCTTTGCTTCAAGAACGAACGTACCATCAGCCTTTCTATAAAAACCTAAGACATCACGTGTAAAACTATGTCCGCAATTCAATAAGTTGTCATAGTTATCTGCACCTTTTGCAAAAACAATATCGCACTCTTTCCATGCACGGGAAAAGGTCACATTTGTTTTATACAGGTTCAACTTCTCACGCATCCCATCAGAGATAATAAGAAAACGGTGCGAACGCAAAAGTGCAAGCAGCAAGTTTTTTGAAATGGTGTCATTGGGTACCATTTTTGCGGTCTTGCACAGTTCAACCAGCACTGGATCCTGCATGGCATCCCAGTACGTAGGTGAATCAAATAAAAACCCTTCTTTCAAAGCCAGAATAACCTTATGTCCCTGACTAAGTAACGCCCGAATAAAGTAGAGATCAAATATAATCCCACCGCTGCTTTCCGGCAAAAACAAGATTGTTTTTCTGTCATCCTTTTCTGAGCCAAGAAGTACTTCAAGCGCATGCGAAGTCGGGCACGGCTTATTCATTTCCTTCTCTATATCAAGATATGAAGGCGTATTCCCGCTCCATAACTCCGGCATAGTAGACAGATACATAAGACGCACAAGTTCAATAAGATCCAACTCTGACCGCAAATTACGCAGGTCAGGGTTATACATGCATTCAGAAGGGGTGGAGTACAGCATCCTGTCAGTTGCAGGATTTGTAAAATAATCAATGGCATTCCGGTTGGCAGACAGTTTTGCCTCACTGGAAGGATCAACCAGAGAACACTGCGTAAGTACTATACTGTTCATACGCTTCAATAAGCGTGAAGGAATCATAATCCGCGAAGACAAATGCGTTTTAAAACGCAACCGGCAAAACTCCATCACTTTACGTTCATGATATTTATTGAATGAGTGCTTACGAATAAGACGGACAGTGTGCAGCCAGATACTTCCATATTCACGCATCAGATCATCCGACGGATTTTCCTCCATCAAACACATCAGCGTTTCATCAGAACATGGAATAAAAATTTGCTGCTTATCAAGGGCAACCATGAACTTCAGTTGCTCGTCAGAAGCAACGTTTTCAGGATTCATGAGGTGCTCAATGTTATTTTCTGTCTTAAAATGATGCAGCCATGCATCCATCGCTGCGTCCTGTCCCCATCGAACATCTCTGGCGGACACAACGGCAGGCAGTACTTTCCCCATCTTGATTCTCCCTCATATATTGCAGCAGTCCCAGACTAGCAGTTTTCGCGAATAAAGCCTCTTTTAAGAAGTTTGTTATAATAAGAATTGTCATCAAATTCAGCATACAACAGACCGCCCTGTGCTTTCGTGATAGAAACAACATCATCAGTCTGCAGCAAAACAGCTTCCTGTCCATCCTGCGTCAGAAAAAGCTCTGTATCGTGCGTGCATACTGCGGCAGTGAAGACGTGCTCTCCGGGTAAAACCATAGGGTAAAAACTACGTAAGAAAGCACAGATAGGTGTAACAGAGTATGCATCCATATCTGGATGCACAAGCGGGCCTCCGGCAGAAATAGCATACCCTGTTGAACCGGAAGGTGAGGCGATGATAAAACCATCTGCACGGATTTCTCCCATGGAGTTTCCATTTACAGAAAGGTCAAGGCTGACAACACGGGCAAGAGCCCCCCTGTTGATAACAAAGTCATTTGCAGCAACACCACTGAACACAATCTCATCCCCACGGGTGACAGTACAGGAAAGAGCAAGCCTTCGACGAAATTCCACTTCGCCGTCAAGAATTGCCTGTAAACGCTCTTCCCATGCATCGCTCGGTATTTCTGCAAGAAAACCGACCTTTCCCATATTGACTCCTACAAGAGGAATCTCACGTCCGATAAGATGCCGTGCCACACTGAGCAGCGTGCCATCACCACCAAGAACAAGGACAAGATCGCATTGGACAGCTTCGCGGATGTATCCCCATTCCGGTGTGCTATTTTCGCAAATAACGCCCCGTACATTACGCGCAGCAAACCACTCGAGCAATTCCTGTCCGAGTGCAGCCGCGGCTGTATGTGAGGCTTTAGTTACAATACAAATATTAGAAATTTTATGGTGCATCGCAGTTCTCTAGTAAAAACCGGCTATGACTTCAAGAAATGTATGATAAAATGAATCGCATAATTCCAATTGTACCACCAGCTTTTTTCGGACAACAGTAAATCTGATTATTCAATTGTGTTTTCTAGCAGTCAAGCCAACAGAAACACCATAACACACATATACCATACCAGTATTATTCATATTTCTTCACTCTTCTTCGCACATTGTCACTCCGGCGTATATAGTGTACTTCCTTTTCGTCAGGTGCTACTGACCTGTATACAATATCGTACGCACACCAATGCGTCTGGAGAATTAATG
Organism: Halodesulfovibrio aestuarii DSM 17919 = ATCC 29578; assembly: GCF_000384815.1. Classification (NCBI taxonomy): domain Bacteria; kingdom Pseudomonadati; phylum Thermodesulfobacteriota; class Desulfovibrionia; order Desulfovibrionales; family Desulfovibrionaceae; genus Halodesulfovibrio; species Halodesulfovibrio aestuarii. The sequence continues at coordinate 104,466 of NZ_ARQF01000018.1, read as the reverse complement.
ACTCAAAAAGCAATAGACACTATTATTGAACATGCACGCGAAGGCGCACGTCTGCGTGAAGAATATTTTTCTAAGCACTCAGAAGACATAGATATTGTTGCGCGAAAATTTGCTGTCTGTCTTGCAAAAGGCGGCAAAATTATGTTTTGCGGTAACGGCGGAAGCGCGGCAGACGCTCAACATCTTGCAGCAGAATTTGTGAATCGTTTTTTAATCGAACGCCCTCCGCTGCCGTCCATTGCCTTGACAACTGACAGTTCTATTCTCACAGCTATTGGTAACGACTACGGTTATGATTTTGTATTCTCCAAACAGGTTCAAGCTCTCGGGAATGAAAATGATATCCTTGTTGGCATTTCCACTTCAGGCAACTCCACCAATATCATCAATGCACTCAATGCAGCCCGCGAACGTCGCCTTGTTACTGTAGGTATTACAGGCAACGGCGGCGGCCAAATGACCGAACTGTGTGACTACTTACTAGATGTCCCACACTCACACACACCGCTTATTCAGGAAGTGCAGCTTACTATCGGGCACCTCCTCTGCCAGCTCACGGACTACTACCTGTTTGAAGATGCAGTGGCACTACAAGTAGAGTTAGACGCCGGTAAATAATTTTTTTCAGCTGTATATATTGACCTTTTTTAATTTCGCACTATCTATTCGCCAAAATAGATAGTTAAGGAGCAACGGCTATGCCTTTGTACGAATACGCATGCGAAGACTGTGGCAAAGAGTTTGAAGAACTTGTTTTTGGTGACGAAACTCCAGAATGCCCAGAATGCAAGTCTTCCAATACACACAAGTTACTCTCTGCAACCAAGTTTAAAATGTCCGGAGGCAGCATCTCCGCCCCAACCGGTTCTTCCGGCGGTTCCAGCTGTTCCGGTTGCTCCGGCGGCAATTGTTCTACCTGCGGCTAATTCGCAGACCCACACTCGAACTACCAAGCACTTTCGGACACGACATGAAGAAAATCGTTATTGCTACCCGAGGTTCCAAGCTTGCTCTTTGGCAGGCTAACCATATTAAAGACTGTATTGAAAAAGAACACGAAGAAACTACTGTTGAGCTTCTGATTCTCAAAACAAAAGGCGACATCATCCTTGATGTTCCACTTGCGAAAGTTGGCGGCAAAGGACTTTTTGTTAAAGAAATCGAAGAAGCACTGCTTGATGGGCGCGCAGACATTGCTGTGCATTCCATGAAAGATGTTCCTATGGAGCTTCCTGAAGGTTTGATTCTCGGTTGCATCCCTGAACGTGAAAACCCTTCAGACACATTCCTTTCCGTACAGTACGATTCTCTTGATGACCTGCCGGAAGGTGCAACAGTGGGCACAAGCTCGCTGCGCCGTCAGTCTCAGTTGCTGGCTCTCCGTCCTGACCTCAACATCGTTTCCCTGCGCGGGAACGTAGACACACGTCTACGCAAGCTCATGGATGGCGAGTTTGATGCAATCATCATGGCGACCTCCGGCCTTAAACGCCTCGGCCTTTCTGCACCAAAGAATGAAATTCTTGGTGCGCCGCGCTTCCTTCCAGCTGTAGGTCAGGGTGCGCTCGGTATTGAATTCCATCAGGATCGTAAAGACCTGCACGAAATGCTTGCTTTCCTTGAGCACCGACCGACCCGCATATGTGTTGAAGCAGAACGCGGCTTCCTCTTCGGCTTACAGGGCGGTTGTCAGGTGCCTATCGCAGGTTTTGCAACCATGAAAGACAACGACAACTTCGAAATGGTAGGCTTTGTAGCTGACCTCGAAGGAGTTCGTAAAATCCGTGAAACAGCAACCGGTAATGAAGAAAACGCACGGCAGGTAGGTCTTGACCTTGCTGAAGTAGTAAAAGGGAAAGGCGCGGACGCCATCCTTGAAGAAGTATACGCTTCTGAAAACGCAGTTAAGAACTAACGTGTTGCTTCACAAATAATTACATCAAAAATAGCGGATGAACCGATATGGTTCATCCGCTATTTTTTTGTGCAGTCAGCAGCGGGCATTTGGGACTTGACGCACGCTCTGCTATACTGCACACACAACTTCAACAATATTACGTACCGGTTTCTTTTATATGACCGGAGGAGACAACACTCTTGCAGATGGACGATACGCAAAAAAACACGATTCTCAGCACACTTGGCTGGTCTGATCATTTCAGCCAGCAACTTTCCGAAGACGAATCGACAGAACATGTAGGCCGCGTCTGTAGCATTCATGCGGTGCTCATGAATGTTTGGGGCGAATTCGGAAAAGTGCAAATGCCACTACCGGGAAACTGGCTTGGCGGTAAAGCAGAAGCTAAGCCGACTGTCGGAGACTGGCTGGTGCTTGATAAAAACAAGCAATATCCTGTGCGCATGCTGGAACGAAAAACTGTTTTTGTACGTCGTTCTCCGCAGAATGAAAAAACTGTACAGCTCGTTGCGGCAAACCTTGACACAGTTTTTATTGTTTCCTCACTAAACCATGACTTCAGCCTTTCCCGTCTTGAACGTTATCTTGCGCTCGCGATCCAGTGCGGGGCTGAGCCGGTCATAATCCTGACCAAAGCGGATGAGGCAGACCAATCATTTGTCAAAAGTTGCGTTGCAGACGCAAAGCAACTTTATAAAAATGTACCTGTTATTGCTGTCGACGGTAGAGAAGATAACACAGCAACTCTGCTCAAAAACTGGTGCAGCCATGGTCACTCTATTGCTCTTGTCGGTTCATCGGGCGTAGGTAAATCCACCCTCATCAACACAATGATGAAAGAGGAAGTTACCCTCACAGGAGCGATTAGAGACATAGACAGCAAAGGAAGACACACTACATCCAGCCGAACTCTGTATGTAATGCCATGTGGCGGCACAATCATGGACGTTCCGGGTTTTCGGGAACTCCAACTTCCAGCTTGTGAAGATGGCGTAAAAAAGGTCTTTCACGATATTCAGGAACTTATCGAGAAGTGCGCGTTCATAGATTGTCAACACGATCAGGAACCAGACTGTGCTGTACAACAGGCTATTGCAGCGGGCGTGCTGACTCAGCGTAGAGTTGATAACTACCATAAACTTATTGAGGAACAGGCACGCACTGGAACAGAACGCACCTACACCAAGCGACAGGAACGCCAGATGCCTCCACGTCCCAAAACAGGCGGCAAGCCCAAAAGACGCACTGGTGGCGGAAAGAAAAACGGAAAAAAGAAGAAAAAGAAATAAAAAATGCGGAGAATTTTCTCCGCATTTTTTATTTTAAAAAGCAAATCGTGCATCAACATTAAAAAAACTATTTTTACAAAATTGGCAAAAAATGCATTTTCCCCATTGCATACAAAAAGTGTTTCTGTCACTGTTTGCGCTCATTCATTAATCTTCTACCATGCCCGAACGGACACGCTCTTACGGAGCCTGTAAGATGCCTGAACATTTAACCGAATATCTTTTTGCGGTAACAATCTTTTGCTTAATCCCCGGTGCCAATACGATGATGACAATCAAGAACAGCGTTCGGGGAGGCTTCATCGACGGCACTGCCACCAGTGCAGGAATCGGGGCAGGATTTTTTATCCACGCTGCGGTTTCAACCTGTGGACTTGCGCTTATTCTCTATCACTCAGCCCAACTCTATCATGCAATCAAATTTTGCGGTGCCGCCTACATCATCTGGATGGGTATCCAAAGTCTACGCAACGCCATAAAAAACAACGTGTCTGGGACAGACCAGCAAATTTGTTTCGCTCAATGCTCAATCCGTAAGTCTTTTACAGAGGGCATCGTATTTAACATCCTGAACCCCAAAACATGCATCTTCTATATGGCATTTTTACCACAGTTCATGGATGCTAATGGCAACCTGCTCTTACAGGCATGTATTTTAGCGGGAGTACACTGTACTATTTTTCTCTGCTGGCAGTGCGCCATCGCAGGTTTTGTACATAAAGCAAAGGCACTCATCTCAAAGGCAAAGGTACGCTCCCGAATTGATACCGTGGCAGGAGTCGCCCTAATCGGCCTAGGCGTTGAGCTCGCTGTTTCCGATTAATCATTTTTTACAACATATTATTGCGGCCAGATACTTTTCAAATTCAGTGTGTAGGAGTTCTAAATGATACCGGATAATTTTGGTGAATTTTTAATCGCAATCACTATTCTTGCAATGATTCCCGGTGCAGACACCATGATGGTTATCCGCAACAGCATCCGAGGGGGCTTTACTGACGGCGCAATTACAAGTGTCGGAATCTGCTCAGGACTTTTTTTCCACGCTACTATTTCCGGTTGCGGACTTGCACTCATCCTCTACCAATCAGCTCAACTGTATCACTTTATTAAAATAATCGGCGCATTCTATATTGTATGGCTCGGTTTTCAAAACTTATGGGATGCTAAAAAGCGATACTCAAGCGCCAAAGGCATCGAAGAAATTTCTGCTCGTTCGGAAACACTCCGAATTTCCCGCTCACTCAGAGAAGGGGTTCTCTCTAACGTGCTGAACCCAAAAACTGCAGTATTCTACCTCACGTTCATGCCACAGTTTATGAGTTCAGGCAGCAACCCCATCACACAAATTTTCTTTCTTACCAGTATCCACTTTTGCATCTCTTTCATCTGGCAATGCCTGCTCGCCAGCATTGTAGGAAAAGCCAAAGAAGTTGTATCTGCCCCTAAGAGCCGCTCATACATCGAAGCCACAGCAGGCTCTATTCTTATTGGGCTTGGAATTAAACTGGCTGCCACTGAATAATAACATGTGCTTGCCGTCTAACGAACGGCAAGCACATGTAGTCCTACTCTCTATCCAGCGTTCTACAGTTAATTGCTTCAGCAATATGCGTAACAGCAATATCTTTTGCGCCTTCTAAATCAGCGATTGTGCGAGAAATGCGCAACACACGGGTATACGCTCTCGCTGAAAGCCCGAGCGATTCAACAGCGTTGCGCAAAAAGGCATTTTCCGTTTCAGTAATTGATGTAAACTTTTCAAGCCAACGTCCTGAAAGATCAGCATTTGTCTTCAGCGGTGTCCCTTTATAACGCTCTTCCTGAATTTTTCTTGCTGCCTCTATTCGGCTGCGCATTTCTTGTGAACTGATACCGCTATTCGTCTGCAAATCATCATACTTTACTGCAGGCACTTCCACATGCAAATCAATCCTATCCAATAACGGTCCGGAGAGTTTTGAACGATAATTCGCCACCTGTCTGCTGTTACAGGTACAGGGATGCCGGTCATCAGTAAGATACCCGCAAGGACACGGGTTCATAGCTGCTACCAGCATAAAATCTGAAGGGAATGACAACGAAATACTGGAACGGCATATAGTAACACTGCCATCTTCAAGCGGCTGGCGCATTACTTCCAATACAGATTTCTTGAACTCCGGAAGCTCATCGAGAAAAAGGACGCCCCGGTGCGCAAGGGAGACCTCTCCCGGCTTCGGATATGTTCCACCTCCAACAAGGCCAACATCTGAAATCGTGTGATGGGGGGAACGGTATGGCCGCTCTGTTATGAGTGAACGCTTCTTACTAAGCAAACCGGAAACAGAATAAATCTTTGTAACTTCCAGTGTCTCATCAAATGTCAATCGGGGCAGTACGGTGGGAATCCGTTTGGCAAGCATGGTCTTACCGCTTCCCGGAGGGCCAACAAAAAGCAGGTTATGATTGCCCGCTGCTGCAATTTCAATAGCGCGCTTAGCATGCTCCTGCCCCTTCACTTCTGCAAAATCATGCATCCACCCTGATACAGTACTTTCTTTTGCTTTTGGCGGGGTTGCAGGTTCAAAAACAGTCGTCCCCACTACATGCTCGACGACTTCTCCAAGTGTTGCCATAGAGTATACAGGCAGCCCTTCCACCACCGCGGCTTCTTCAGCATTGTCAGGTGCAACAACCAGTCCCTTCGCTCCTATTTCACGAGCATGGATTGCAATGGGAAGAACTCCCGGTACCGGCTTCAATTCTCCTGTAAGAGAAAGCTCACCCACAAAAACCCAGCCTTGCAGCGCTTCTGTAGAAATCACGCCGGAGGCACCAAGCAAACCAAGTGCCAGTGCTAAATCATATCCACTCCCGGCCTTACGTTTATCCGCCGGAGCAAGGTTTACGGTAATACGTGACGGCGGAAGCTTGTGCCCCGTATTTTTTAAAGCTGACATCACCCGCTCTTTCGCTTCGCGTACAGCACCTTCCGCAAGTCCAACCATTGTAAACGCAGGCAACCCGGAACGGGTTAAGTCTACTTCCATCTCTACTGTAAAGGCATCAATTCCAGCTAGAGCAGCACAGGAAACAACTGTAATCACATTGTCCTCGCAATTATCATAAGAAATCAATACAATCGGAACGTAATCGGACAAAATGCTATATATTTTTAAAGAATAGCGCAATCAAACCGATAAATTAGACTAGGATTACATCAGCTTTCAGGTTTCATTTTTATACTGATTTTTTTCAACTACCATTTTAGGGGGGAGAGAGTCTTTTCGTCTTCACAATGTAAAAGGCAACAAAAACGCATTGTTAACTTTTCGGAAACAAAAAACACTCTAAGTGTAAAGACAAAGCTACTCTCACAAAGGACGTCTATATGACACTACAAAACAGAATTACAGCATCTGTAACTTTTCTTTTCAGCACCGTGGTACTGATACTCGTCACTAATTCATTTATGGCCGGTGCAGATAATGAGTTTATTCGACATATAGTCCAGGGAGCTCTTGCTGTTGCCGCGTTCGTAGTAATGCTTTTAACTATTTTAAACGTACGCTCTCAGCTCATTACTCCGCTTAACAACATTCACGACTATGCAGCAAAAATCCATAAGGGTGATTTTGATGCTCGTCTTGAAGGCTCCTTCCATTTTGAATTTCAAGACCTTCAAAATTCACTGTTGGGTATTGTTTCCAACTTCAAAGAACAGATGTCACAGGCTCAAAAAAGTAACGAGCTTATCAAAATTACTGAAGAGCAGTCCCAACGAGCACTCAAGGCTGCAAAAGAGCAGGATGAGAAAGTACAGAAAATGCTTATGTCCATGCGCGATGTGGCAAGTCGTGCGCACACTCTTTCTACCAATGCATTCGGAGCAGTACATGAACTGTCTTCGCAGATAGAGCAAGTTAATGCCGGTGTTGATGTCCAGCATGAACGCATGACTGAAACTGCCACTGCAATGGAAGAAATGAACTGCACAGTTCTTGAAGTTGCTCAGAACGCTTCCAATGCGGCAAATTCAGCTTCTGAATCTAAAAACAATGCTGAAACAGGTGCGGATGGTGTACGGCGTGCTGTTGAATCCATCATGCAGATGGAACAACGCATAGTGAACCTGAAAGAAACCATGGGGCAGCTCGGCATGCAAGCCGATGCCATTAGCCAGATCATGGTAACAATTTCCGACATTGCAGATCAAACCAACCTACTGGCACTTAACGCTGCCATCGAAGCAGCACGTGCAGGAGAAGCGGGTCGTGGATTCGCAGTAGTTGCAGATGAAGTTCGCAAGCTTGCTGAAAAAACAATGCAGGCGACACAGGAAGTGGGTGATGCTGTCGGACTGATTCAAACTCATGCCCAACAAAACGTACAGGCAGTCGAACTGGCAGCACACGATATTGCCCTATCTACCCAAGCCGCTACAGAATCCGGCCGTTTTATGGAAGAGATTGTGAATATAGTGGATGAAACGGCAATTCAGGTAGCTTCCATTGCGACTGCATCCGAAGAACAATCTGCAACATCCGAAGAAATTAACAGTGCAATTTCAGATGTGACCCGTGTTGCCTCTGAAACTGCCGTAGGCATGAGTAATGCGGCTAATGCTATCGTTGAGCTTTCCGGCCTTGTCGAAGAACTGGACTCCATGATCTCAAGCCTCTCCACAGGAGATCTTGAAAACGCCGCAGCCAGCGATGGCCCTCTCTTTATCTGGAGTGACGATCTTTCTGTTGGAATTAACTCTATAGACGAGCAACACAAAGTTCTTATTTCACTGATTAACGAACTGCATGCAGCTATGAAGGCCCGTCGCAGTCAGGATGACATCCTTGTTGTTATCGACAACTTAAAGAACTACACAGTTACCCACTTCGGCTACGAAGAAGACCTGTTTGCAAAACATGGCTATCCTGACACTCCGGCACACCTAGTACAGCATCGTAAGTTTGTTTCAGACGTTGTCGACTTTGAAAAAGGCGTTCGCTCTGGAAAACTAACTGTAACCATGGATGTCATGAAATTCCTCAAAGACTGGCTCACCCACCACATCAAAGGAACTGACAAACAGTACACCGGTTTTCTTACTTCAAAGGGTGTTAACTAGCCAACAATCGTCATATAACCATAGAATAAAAAAAATCCCTGACAGTTTTCTGTCAGGGATTTTTTTATTCTTTGTCACAACTACTGCTGGACTAGCATTCCTAATCTGTTCCAGCGAATAGACCGTACGCCATCCATAGACCAGTAAATAATCAGAGCGTTACCAACAATCGCATCTCGCTCAACAAATCCCCAGAATCGGGAATCGTATGATTCATCGCGGTTATCCCCGAGCATAAGATATTTGCCCTCAGGTACAAGTACGGGGCCAAAGTTATCACCGGGGCCGGGCATTACCTTCGTATGCTGAACATACGGTTCATTAACCCTGAGGCCATTTCGGTATAATACCTTATTACGAATTTCAATCGTATCCCCTGGGATACCTATGACACGCTTGATATAATGAACGGAGGGATTTTTCGGGTATTCAAATACCACGATATCTTCGCGTTCCGGATCACCTACGGAGATCATTTCGCCACCCTGAACTACAGAGTAACGGGCCCACACAGACGGTGCGTCCGGATTTGTCTCTTTAATTGAAAACGGGAACCGAACACCATAGGCAAACTTATTAACCAGCAAATAGTCACCAATCTGCAAGGTCTGAAGCATGGAGCCTGACGGAATAGTAAATGCCTGAACAACAAAAGAGCGAATAATCAGCGCTAAAATCAGCGCTACGCCGAGTGCTTCCACATATTCTCTCAATCCACTTTTACCTGATGTATTACCCATTCTTCTATACCTGCTTAGTTAGCCCGCGGCACGGGCAGTCTCATCTAATCGTCACCAATTTTAAGAGCAGCAAGGAACGCTTCCTGTGGCAATTCAATGTTGCCCATACGTTTCATGCGTTTCTTACCAGCCTTCTGCTTTTCGAGCAGTTTTCTCTTACGGGAAATGTCACCACCGTAACATTTCGCGGTAACGTTTTTACGCAACGGCGCGTTACGCTCTCTAGCAATAATTTTCTGCCCGATAGCAGCCTGTATGACAACTTCATACAGCTGACGAGGAATGCTGCGCTTTAACTTCAAAGCAACAGCACGGCCCTGATGGTATGCATTGTCTTTATGGACGATCGTTGCAAGGGCATCTACAGGATCACCGTTAATAAGCATATCCAGTTTAACAAGATTTGCTTCACGGTAATCGATAATCTCGTAATCCATCGAAGCGTAGCCTTTAGTGTAAGACTTTAATTTGTCAAAGAAATCGTACACAATTTCAGCAAACGGCAATTCATATGTGATGATAACACGATTTGTGGTCAGATATTTCATATCCTTCTGAATACCACGTTTCTCCTCACATAATTTAAGTACGTTACCAACATATTCGTCCGGAACATGAATTTCACAGCGAATAAATGGTTCGTACAATGCTTCTGTCTTAGTAGGATCCGGCAGCTTTGCCGGGTTGTCCACTTCAATGGTAGCACCGTCGACCGTTTTAACCTTGTAGATTACTGAAGGCGCAGTTGCGATAAGATCAATATTAAACTCACGCTCAATACGTTCCTGAATAATTTCCATGTGCAACAGCCCAAGGAAGCCACAGCGGAAACCAAAACCAAGAGCCTGAGAGGTCTCTGCTTCATACTGGAACGCAGCGTCGTTTAACTGTAATTTTTCGAGTGCGTACTTAAGGTTCTCATAATCCTGAGATTCAGAAGGATACAGGCCGCAGTAAACCATTGGCTGTACTTCTTTAAATCCGGCAATTGCGCCGCTTGCCGGGTTGTTGGCAAGCGTAATGGTGTCACCAACTTTTGCATCGCCCAGCTCTTTAATGGTCGCGCAAAGGAATCCTACTTCACCGGCAGACAATTCCTTCATATCAATCATTTCAGGACTGAATACGCCAACTCGTGTGACTTCGTAGTCCTTTTTAGTCGCCATGAGACGAATTTTATCGCCTTTTTTCACGGAACCATCAATTATACGAAACATAACAATAACGCCCTGATATGAATCATACCAGGAGTCAAAGATGAGGGCTTTAAGAGGTGCGTCCCTATCCCCTTTAGGAGCAGGGAGACGATTTACGATAGCTTCAAGCACCTGATCCACGTTCAGGCCTGTTTTAGCGCTTACGCCAACGGCCTCGGTCGAATCAAGACCGATACTTTCTTCAATTTCAGAAGAAACCCGATCAACATCAGCACTTGGAAGATCAATCTTGTTCAGCACAGGAATGATTTCGTGATCATGATCCAGTGCCAGATAAACGTTAGCAAGTGTCTGCGCTTCTACCCCCTGAGTTGAGTCCACAACAAGCAAAGAGCCTTCACAAGCTGCAAGAGAGCGAGATACTTCGTAGCCAAAGTCAACGTGACCCGGAGTATCAATAAGGTTCAAAACGTATTCTTCGCCGTTCTTTGCCTTGTACGGAATACGTACCGCCTGTGCCTTGATGGTAATGCCGCGCTCACGCTCGAGATCCATGCGGTCAAGATATTGCTCACGTTGGTCTCTCTCGCTTACCAGACCGGTAATTTCAAGAATACGGTCCGCAAGAGTAGATTTACCATGATCAATGTGTGCAATAATGCTGAAATTTCGAATGTTATCCAGTTTCGCCATATAGTATCGGACGGCCGTTTCCGGCACTCCTCCTGTAAAAGTCTAGTACATGTAAGAAGCCGCACTCATAAGTATGATTACAGCCCCATTATTTTCGTAACTTGTTGAACGTGCTTACATACGCCATTCTGTCTGTAAAGTCTAACTCTGACAAGTGTGAAATACCGACGGGCCGCCTACCTTTTGTTACTTCGTTGAGCCTTGGTATTTAATAGCTAAACGGTAGTGGAATGAGCCGATAATACTTTTAATACAAACCGAAAATGCGCTTTACTCTCTTTAGGGTCTTAGATTCGAAACACACAACTTTGAGGAGTTTCTACCATGAGAGTGGTAAAGATTAGTATTCTTATATTTTGCGCAGTGGTTTTTTTTGCACCACAGGCCGTTCTGGCTGAGGAAACATCAACACAAGATTATAGCGTGATGCAGCAAGGAACAACTCCGCAAATACAACCAATATCTTCTGCTGTTGCCAGCAACCAGACTAACGCAACCCCTAGGTATTATACTTCCCCAAACGGCATCACCAAACATTACACACCAGAAATGCAGATGCAGCAGCAGGGTGTTCCTTATACTCAAATGAACTTTTTGCATAAAGCATCCCGTTGCCCTATGTGTGCAAAAATTCGAGCAGCGCAGTTGACACAGGAACAGCGCATGCAGCTTATGATGACACTTTATGAGTTCTCAATTCAGAACCAACCCATGTTTGATGAACTCACAAGGCTCAAACAAAAGCATGCCGAATTAAAACGTATTTCAACTACCCCTCCAGAAGTCCTCGCTACCATTGAAATAAAAAGAGAAAATGTACGCTGCGCACTCATGAAAAACCTTAAAAAACAGCGAGCTATTCTCAAAAGACGTTTCTGTCTGGATATTACTGAACGCGAAATGCTTCTGCACAAACTTCAAGAAATGAAAAGTGGCCAACCTATGCAGAAAAGCACAAAACGAATGCCAAAAGGTTACCGCTCACCGCAACAATCAAATTCTAACTACAATCAAAACTACCTACTTAACGCTCCAATGCGCGAAGGAACCTCTCCAGTGCAAACCTATTAACAGCCTACAACTTACAAAAAACGCCCCATGCTGATTGTGTACCACAATCCATCATGGGGCGTTTATTCTCCTAATATCAATCACTCAGCTTTCAGTATTACAATCGTAATGTCATCCAACTGTGGCTCACCATCCTGAAACACCTTCACCGCATCTACTACTGCATGCAAAATTTCTGTCGCAGGCTTATCATGATTCATACGAACAACTTCCTTTAAACGCTCCTTGCCAAACATCTCACCGTCAGGAGCCAGCGCTTCCCAAATGCCATCTGTTCCAATAACCAGCACATTACCGGAACGAAGTGTATCGCAGCAAACTTCTTCATACTCTGAATCAGGCAATACTCCGAGAGGCAGACCGTGCGCCTTCAGTTCCCGAAACTCTGATTTTTCTGGATCATAAATAATTGCCGGGTCATGTCCTGCACTTGCCCATTTCATAGCACAGTTTTCTCCAGCAATATGCAGACAAAACAGCGTTACGAAACGCCCAGTACCATAACTGTCATACGCGAGCAGCCTGTTAGCATTAGCAAGGAGATCCGACGGAGAATATTCATACTCTGCCTGCATCCGAAGATATGCCCGTGTGGATGCCATAAGAAGGGCAGCACCAATACCATGGCCTGTCACATCACCAAGCACAACCACCATTTCATTCTTTTCGGGCCCGAGTTTTTCCAAAAAATCAAAAAAATCTCCCCCGGTTTCGTCACTAAAAACAGATGAAGCTGCGATATCAACCCCAGTGAATTTGACCTGCTTTTTAGGAAAGAGCGCCTGTTGCATTTCTGCTGCAACCTTAAGCCCTTCCATCATCCGGATACGATCACGCAAACCGGTAATCATCGTATTGGTGTGTCCGGCTATTATTCCAAATTCATCAGAAGTCATTACGGGCACAAAATCATCCATATCTCCCCGGCTCACCCGCTCCAGCACCCCGGTCTGACTTTTAAACAACATACGTAAATTGAGAGAGTACGAGTATAGGAGATTGACAATAAAACCGAGGAGCACAACCATAATAAAAACGACGTCTACAATAATAGATTTTCGGGTAAGCAGAATGTGTACTTTACTAACCTGAACCGACATGGAACCAAGCAAATATAGATCGCGTGCGATAACAGCAACAACCAACGAGGCAAACAAGAGTACAGTTATTGTTCCAAATAGAAAAAATTTTGTTGTGATGGGATAATAAACCTGCGGCAGCGCATACGTCCATTCCATATTGCCCGCCACCCGCATAACCTTGCGATTATGTTCCAGAGCAAGATCCACAGATACAAAAAAGCCTATGGTTAACGCACCCAAGAAGATTTTAAGCCCACTCTCAAAAAACGGAAAGCCATACACAATTCGGTTAAACAAAACTATGCTAAGCCCAGACGCAACAAACAGTAAAAAATCTCCCCACCCTATTGCGACTGCCTGCACATCAAGCTTCTGCTTTTTAATAAACTTTGCATACAAAACTGTCCGAAAAAAATAGGAAATAGCAAGCGGGACAAAGACAACAAAACCTATCTCCTGCGCAGACAATGTGGACACAAAAGGACAGATTCTACCGTTATAGACATAGATAAGAATGAAAGCGATAAAATAAAGCAAAAATGCACGCATAACTTCTCCTGTGCGGTATCATAATCTGCTATTCCGTAATGCATTGTAACCTGAATATTCTACGGTAAAAAAGTTACGACAACTGGTACATTACAAAGCAACATTACTAACCACACTACAAACAAGCACTCCATCGCTGCACCACAACAGCCTCCGTAACCATCAGATATTACACAAAGAATTTGAGAATGCTGTTGATACAACACACAATAGCACACAACTCGATAAATATGCTTGACCACGATTCAGAAGTAGTTCAAATATGTAAGTAGTCCTCAAAAAATCAGATTAATGATATATCGGCAATCAGACCAATGAAGACTATTTTTAGATTCACGGTACCCGCCCTGCGGGAAGATACCAACTAGACTGTCCTGAAGGGATTGCAGAATGCATTCTGCATCCGATTTTTGTCTGTAAGTATCGTTGTGCAACTATAACTAAGGAAAAATGCATGGACCCCCAATCGGAGATATCCGGTAGTCCCACCGCATGGAACGGCATTACGCTGACCATGCCTGACAACTGGATTCCTGCTGCAATTGAGCAGCGTTATCTTCTTTTTTCTCGTAACTCACATCCAGCGCTGGAAATCAAATGGCATAGAGTTTCCGACTCTACTTCGCTGCCAAAAAAAGAAGGCGACATTACCCGTCAACTGAAACGACTGAAAGGGTTTAGCACTGAACAAAGTGCTATCACAAAGCAGTGGAAATCTATCACAGATACGCTACAACCCTTACTGAAAGTTCAGCCCTTCTCACATGCAAAAGGCAGTGGTGCTATCTGCATCCATTCTCCTTCAAAAACAATTCTGGTACTTCAGGTTCACGCACCAATCGATCAGTACACGGACGTTATCCGGCAAATTCTTGCCTCGCTAACTGTCACCAAGGCTGATGAACCCGTGACATTCAGTATGTTCGGATTACGCTGTGCTCTTCCTGCTGGTTCCACTCTCGTGCGCCATTCATTTAAACCGGGTGAATTTATTCTTGAGCTACAATCCGGAGCATCAACCATCTGCATCACGCGGCTGGGGCCTGCCAACGTAGTTCTGGAAGGTAAACCATTCCGTAGATGGTTGCACGCTAAGTACAACTTGCCATTAGAAAACTTCCGCAAAGATAAATCCATACTCCCCACGGGAGCAAAAAAACGTTATCATTGGGAGCATGTAGAGGAACCTTCTTTCATGAAACGCATATTCCGTTCTTCAGGGCTGGGTCACCAGCAACATATTCGGGGTGCAGCGTGGATTGCAGAGGGTCAAAACAAGCTCGTTACCGTACAAATACGGTCGAACGCCCCAATATCAAGTTCGTTTTTGGAATCTATTTGCACCCATGTGGAAGTCGACTAGAAAAAAAAATCAACAGGTCACACAGGCGTTGTCTATGCAAAAGGCAATGGCCTGTGTACCTGTCCGTAATTTGCTGGTTGAAGAAGTCAACCGCTCAGCAAAAACCGTTACCTTGTCCTTCCCACTCCGCATGCGCCCGTGGTTCAGCAAATTTACCACAGCGTTTGGTCATGCCCCTCCTGAACAAAAAAAACGCCTTGAACTCGACGAGCTCGGGACGTTCTGCTGGTCGTTGATTAACGACAAACGCTCCGTACAGGGAATCGCAACAGAGCTTTCCAAAACCTACCAACTGCATCCGGAAGAAGCCCGGGTTGCAGTGAGCCAATTTATTCGCCAACTGGGGAAACGGGGCATCATAGGTTTGAAAGAAGGAGCAAGATAATGCAGGCAGCCCGTATTGCTGACCACCCTTTTCCGTCCGCTACGAACTCAGGCGAACTTCAATGTACGCCAGAACAAGCCAGAACACTGAACCACGTGCTAACCTGTAAAGATATTGTCATCGGTGCCTATTTCACTCAAAAAATACATCCACAACACAATATCTCTGTTCAGCCCGCATCATTTGATTACATTGCAGACTGGTTCCACAGTGCCATTCGACTCGGGCTGAATATGGTAATTCTTCACGATGGATTGTCTGATAAATTCATGGACAAATGCCGTCTTATTTTTTCATTAAGCACACCGTCACATCACACAGGCAGCCTACATTTTGTCCCCTATTCACCGGGAAAGTTCACCATCGCAGACGAACGATTTTTTGCAGCGCGCGATTTACTTGACGTCCTGCCTGACTGCCGCACCGCATTCATTGTAGATATTTCCGACGCATGGTTTAACAAAAACCCCGCCAACCTCATACTCCGCCGCAACATATGGGACTACTTTGACACATCACGCCTACTCAATGCCACCCGCAATATATCATCAATGCGTGAGTTCCTGACCAGCCAAAGAACAGTATGGAGAGAACGCTACTCTTACTCCCTGTTCGTAGGAGGGGAAGTAAATTCCATTGGTCAAAATCCATGGATGCTGGAGCAATTTCAGACAATTTATGGCCGACAGTTTCCAGAATTTGCGGCCAAGCCTATTCGAAACTGCGGAATCATCGGAGGACGTAAGCCAGATGTTCTTTCACTTCTAAAAACTGCCTGTTCCGAGATGGAACGATTAAACATCACAGAAAAACTCAACGACATGGCTGTCTTCAACTACATCCTTCATAAGAACGACGATTACACTGTCTATTCAAACGGCACTCTTAATAGTCCTTGGAAAACATGGCGAAAACGGGGAAGCCACGCAATCTTCCACAAATAAATTTCAATACATAAAAAAGCAGGGGGAATCCCCCCTGCTTTCAGTACATTTCTTTAGCGCACTGTCCGTCAACAATAACCAGTGCCACAGTTACCGCTATAGCTTCATCAAATACGCCAAAGCATAAAATGGCGGACGGTTTTCATGCGGTTCCGACCCACCGCTTTCGCTAACATTTCGCTCTGCCGTGGTAGTACGGGCAGATGTCATTAAATCGTTATATGTTGTTGTGCCATCATTCTTATACGCACGAATAGAATGTGAGTGCGCTGGTAGCTGTGCCACGGTCAGCTCTACGGTATTTGAGCCGCCAGTTTCACCCTGCGCATAGACCTTACCTGCACCGGCAATAAATTTGTCACGCAAATCCGGTGTAACCACAAATGCTCCATCTGGCGCCGCGTAAGTTCGTCCATCACACAACGCATACTTCACATCTTCCGCACCGGTCATTCTGCTTACGGGATGTCCTGCGCTATTCACTGTTCCGTTAAACGGAATAACCATGCCGCTTAGCAATTCTTCAACAGCTGTATTCCCGGAATCACCAGTGGCCTGTTCTATCAAATTCTGTGCACTTTTAATCAAACTCTGTGCATCTGAAACCAACACCGCTGCATCAGACACCACCTCCTGCGCCTTTACCACCTCTGACGCAGCCAGACCAACTTGCGCTGCGCTTTCGTTCTTAAGCTGCAACGTCTGTTCTTTAATGACGGTCAGTTCTTCCTTTGCACTCACAGCAGTCGAAGCCGAGTCGGTCAGTTCCTGCATTAATTGCTCCGGCGTTGCCGAAGACGTTGTAGGAACCTGTACACATCGTTCTAAATCTTCCCGTTGCTGCTGCAACGCAAGCGTCAGCTTGTCAGACATCCGTTCAATAGCTTCAGCACTCAACTTCCCAGCATTCCGCAAGTCTGTTTCCTGCGTCAAAGGTACATCAAGAAACAGTGTAATCTGTTCATCCTGCGCCAACGCGGCCACACAACGGCCACCACCCCCTTCCAGCACTTCAACGGAATATTCCGCTCCGTACACCAACGGGATATCCACTCCATCAACTGATGTCCTGATTGCCTTCACATGCTCTGGTTCAAGAAACCTGAACAGCACTGGCCACTTATCTTGTGCGCCGTCACCAACATACCTATGAATTGTTCGCTGACTTGATATGGTCATACATCCTCCGTACCCTAAAAATTTACTCTACTTTTCGGGTTACCATACACAATGAGCAGTCCTACCCAAGGGGTACAACGTGGAGTGATGTACAAATTTTCTATTTTTATGTGCGATAGCTTTGTGTGGCAGTGTCTCTACAGACCAAGAACTTCATAGACTTTTTTCATATCAAGCGCCTCACGCACTGTGTAGGCAAGCCTGTCCAGAGCCGGATCAATAGAAAAAGAGGCTTGCACTCCCTGCAACGGAGAAAGCCCTTTACGGATTCGAAGATCGTTGAGGAACGCTCTACGAAACTCGTCGTTATCAAATACACCATGCAGGTACGTTCCCCATACACTTTGGAAACTATGGCTGTCTGCTAAGCCGTACCCGATGATTGTTCCATCTTCGCGTGCAATTGCAGACTGCATTTTTTGAGACCCTGCTGCTTCTGTCACACCGTGATGAATTTCATATCCAGTTACAGTATTCCCCGTTGGCACATGCGTACCTGTAACTCTGGTAAGAACTTTTTCTTCCCCCATTACAGTGCGCAATGGCAATAATCCAAGCCCCTGTTGTGTGGCGTGTATACTAGTATCTTTTGTGCTTGAAGCTTGTTCCACGTACTCGATCGATGCAGGATCTGACACTGTATCGCCAAGCATTTGGAAACCACCGCAGATACCTGTAACAACACCACCGGCTTCTGCAAAATTCTTTACGGCTGCACCTAATCCACTTTTGTGCAACCAGAGAAGGTCACCCGGTGTATTTTTAGAACCGGGAATAATAATACAGTCTGGATTACCGATCTGCTCAATGGAGTTTACCACGCGCAACGCAACATCCGGTTCAATGCTGAACGCATCTACATCTGTAAAGTTAGCAATATGTGGAAGATCAAGCAGCACGATATCAAGAGCATCATCGCGTAGCGGAAACTGACGTCCTATTGCTTCCTTGAATGTGACAGAATCTTCTTCAGGGAGTCCTAACTGCATCAGGTATGGCACTACACCAAAGAACGGCTTGTTTGTTCGGTTTGTTGTAAATTCGAGGGCAGAATCAAGTAATGTTACGTCACCACGGAAGCGGTTAAGGATAAAGCCTGCAACTAAATCTTTTTCCCATGTATCCAAAAGCTCCATTGTTCCTACGAGAGATGCAAAAACACCTCCTCTATCGATATCACCCACGAGCAATACTTTTGCCCGTGCGTACCGTGCCATCTGCATATTGACGATATCATGCGCCTTCAAGTTTATTTCCGCAGGACTTCCGGCACCTTCAAGCACCATAACATCGTGCTCTGCTGCAATAGAATCATAGGCTGTCTGGACATGTCGAAAGGCGGTTGCCTTATAGTTCATGTATTCTTTCACCCGCATATTTGCCACAGGCTTACCCAATACAATAACTTGAGAGCCTGTATCAGACGAAGGCTTCAACAACACAGGGTTCATCCGCACGTCAGGTTCAAGTCGACATGCTGCAGCCTGTACAGCTTGCGCACGGCCTATCTCTTCACCATTGGGTGTTACAAAAGAATTAAGCGCCATATTCTGTGCCTTAAATGGAGCTACGGAAAACCCATCCTGCAATAAAATGCGACAAAGGGCGGCAGTAAGTACGCTTTTTCCTGCATTGGAACTAGTACCTTGCAACATAAGAGCTGGCGTAATGGATGTAGTGACTGTATTATTCATAACGAAGTGTGTACCTATTTTTTGCATTACCCACCAGTGCGAAAAAGCACTTTATTGTCAGCATGTTATACAGATTTGACACATACACACAATACATATCATATATCATGCCATAATGTTTGTAGAATTTTTTACGTAATGTTACTGAATATATTAATAAAGTTGAATCCCGCTATCTTCTCCAACAACAAGAGAGCTCCACTATGAATCTGATAGCTAAAATTATTCTGGCAGTCGCAGGCACGCTCATAACCCTACTGGTTATTGCAGCTATATCCCTCACAACCCTTGTCGACCCTAACGACTACAAACAGGAAATTTCCAGTGCAGTATACGACGCCACCGGCAGGGAACTCACTTTTAACGGTGATATCTCCCTTACCTTTTTCCCGTGGTTCGGTATAAGCCTTGGCGAAGTCTCCATGAATAATCCGAAAGGATTTCCTGACGAAGCTTTTGCGTCTGTCACACAGGCTAAAGCCAGCGTTAAAGTTCTGCCACTCTTTTTCCGCAAGATTGAATTTTCAGACGTTGTTCTGAATGGCTTAACACTTAATCTTATTGAGAATAAAAAGGGTGTGAACAACTGGACATTCGCGCCGCCAAAGTCTGCTCCAGACAAAACAAAGCATCACGGTTCTATTATAAAATCACCAAAGCCTAAAGCAACACAAACAGAATCCATGGCTCTTGCCGCTCTGCTTATTGAATCACTGTCAGTTACCGACACCAACATCACGTACGAAAATCAACGCAAGGAACAGAAGTATTCTATTAAAGATCTTTCACTTGCTTCTTCTGCATTCCGTGCAGGTGAATCTTTCACCTTAAATGTTAACGGAATAGCTGTGGCACAAAAACCGGCCATTGAGTCTCCATTCTCGATGACTCTTGAAGCAACGCCTTCCGAAGACCTTAGCACTGTTGACGTAACAAATATTGATATAACACTTGAACCGAAAGGCAAAGATGTACCGGGAGAACAGGCAAGCATCCATGCCCGCACAGCTCTTACAGCGCAGCTTAAAGACCAGTCTATCACTGTACATAAAGGCGAACTCTCCGCATACAATACTGTAGTAAACCTCACAGGTAACGTGGCGTACTCTAATGAATTAGATGTTACAGGCCATCTGAACCTTCATGCCGACTACAGGAAAATTGCTAAGGCACTTGGTATTTCTTCACCACAACCTGCTAACAACAATTCAGAGCTCATTCTTTCCATGCAGCTCAAACTGATTCCGGACAACATTGCTCTCAACGATATTCAGGGCAGCCTCGAAGGACATCCGCTTAATGGAGATTTCCAGTACTACTTCGGGAATAAACCGCAACTGCGTCTGCGTCTAAATGCAGAACACCTGAACCTTGATCCATACATCGCACTTGGTAAGTTGTTTAAAGAACGCACTGAGACTTCTGACGACACAACTAAATCAAAAACAAGTGCCACCTCGCCAAGAATCAAAGCTCGTAGCACTAATGTCGAGCTCAAGGCTGAACAAAATATTGCCAAAGCGGTTGCACCGAAGACTCTTGCTAAACTGAATGCAAATGTTGATATTACCATCAACAAACTGCTTGTAAACGACCTTACAATCTCAAATATAAAAGCGCTGGGAAAAGGCAAAGACGGTGTTATCACAATTAACCCTCTTCAATTCCGCGTCTTTGAAGGTGATGTAGCCAGTACACTTAAAACCGATTTACGTGGTGCCCTGCCTGTATCATCTATTACGCTGACTACAGATAAAATGAATCTGGCGAACATTACAAAAACATTTACCGGAACCGAATACGCAAGCGGTAAGCTCTTTGTTAATGCATCCCTTTCCGCATATGGAACTACACAGGAAACAGTGAGCAGTACACTGAACGGTAAAGCCACATTCAACGCAACTGACGGCACCCTGACAGGCCTGAAAATTCTTCCTCCGGGAACCCTTGAGCTTCTGGAAGGTTCCCTGCAGAAAAAAGTGAAAAGCTCACTTACCGCACAACCATATCAGGTTATCCGTGGCACATTGTTCGCTAAAAACGGACGTATCTCCAACAACGACTTCATCATGAAAGCAACTGAACTGAACGCAAACGGCAGCGGTTTCGCAAACCTTGCATCAGACTCGATCCACTATAAGGCTGACCTTAAATTTGATAACGTCCCTGTTATCCCTGTGGTCATCAGTGGCAAACTCTCAAAGCCAAATTACAAAGTTGATATGAAACGCTTCCTCGGATCTTCAGTGGAAGACATCGCCAAGACGTTGCTCAACAAAGAAAACAAAGACGAAAACCCACTTAAACAACTGGAGAAAGGATTAAAGAATCTTTTCAAATAACGTATAAATCAGCCACGTAATATTGAAGCTGACATTAAAAAACAAAAGGCTGTCCATATGCATTGGACAGCCTTTTTCTTATTCACAGAAAAAAGAAACATGAAATATAGAACGACTCACCTCACATGCTCTACGAGCCTCGTGGTTCAACAGCACTCGCTTGCACAATATCGGTTGAAAATATTATGCAAACACATTTCAATTTTAATTAAATAATTTCAAGACATTAACAAACAAGACAGATAACATACGCAACCCCGCATCTTGACAGGTAGTTACCTCGTTGTTACCCGTCTGTTCACGATGTGCTAGGATATGTGGGAACTTGCGTCTCAATAATGTATACTGAAAAAGCATACAACGTTGTCTGAAACCCGAACAACGTACGTTTGGGAAAAATATATTTGCACTAATAATTCGTCACTGCTTTTACTATTACTGTAAAGCAGCATAAGGATATAAGGAGCTAGCAGAATGGGTGAAGATACTGTGAAACCAGAAGAAACAGCAGAAAACACAGAACAGGAACAGACTTCTGAAATTGTAATCTCTGACGAAGAGTTGCAGCAACTTTCAAAAGAACGCGTATGCCCTGACTGTAACACCATGCAGGATGCTGAAGAAGTTCGCCTCCGCTGCCTTGCAGAAATGGAAAATTTCAAAAAACGTCTCCAGCGAGAACGTGAAGAACAGTTCAAGTATGCAACAGAATCTGTGCTGAGCGACTTGCTCCCTACTCTGGACAATCTCCAGCTTGCTATTGACTACGGCCGCAACCTTGAAGGTTGTGAGAATATGCTCATCGGCGTTGAAATGACCCAGAAGCTCCTCCTTGAAGCTATCGAGCGACACGGTCTTTGCCCGCTTGGCAATGTAAATGACGAATTCAACCCTGAAGTCCATGAAGCCGTTGGTCAGGAAAACTGTGAAGATGTACCTGAGGGTCACGTTAAACAAATAATGCAACGTGGTTACAAACTTAAAGAACGCCTCTTACGTCCTGCAAAAGTTATTGTTTCCGGCGGCAAATAATTCGCTACAACAATATCTTGCGCTTCACGCATTATTTAGATTTCTATGGCTGCCGATTTTTATCGGCAGCCATTTTTCATTTATTCAAAATAGAATAAAACGTCATCGTCACTTGGCTGTCCAGTAATCTTTTCTCAACTTTTTGAGTTTTTTTTACCACATACAGCAAAACGCGTAACACACTGATTCTAAAAACATTTTCACCAACAAAGCATGAATAACAGCAACTGACACATCAACTTTGGTAAAAAAAAATAACAAGTGCCCCTTGCCCGCAAAAAAAACGTGCTTAAATTTTGGAACATCAAAGACTAAAAGCCAGATTACTCTGGTTCTTTATAATTTAAGATAATATTCGTGAGAGTTTTCTCATGAGGAGGTTTAAACATGGGTAAAATTATTGGTATCGACCTCGGCACAACTAACTCTTGTGTCTACATCATGGAAGGTAAAGATCCTAAGTGCGTAACCAACCCAGAGGGTGGTCGTACTACACCTTCTATTGTAGGTTTCACCGATAAAGAGCGTCTCGTTGGCGACATTGCTAAACGTCAGGCTGTAACCAACCCTGAGCGTACTATATTCGCAATTAAACGCCTTGTTGGTCGTCAGTTTAACACCCCGGAAGTAAAACGTTGGGCTGACCACTCTCCTTACAAAATCGTAGAGGGTAAAAACGGCGAAGCTTATGTTGAAGTTGAAGGCCGTAGTTACTCCCCTGCCGAAGTATCTGCTATGGTACTTGGTAAACTTAAAGCTGATGCTGAAGCATACCTCGGTGAAGCAGTAACTGAAGCAGTTATTACTGTTCCAGCATACTTCAACGACTCCCAGCGTCAGGCTACTAAAGACGCAGGTAAAATTGCCGGTCTTGAAGTTAAACGTATCATTAACGAACCTACTGCAGCTTCCCTTGCATACGGTCTCGATAAAAAAGCAAACGAAAAAATCGCAGTATTCGACCTTGGCGGCGGTACTTTCGATATCTCTATCCTCGAAGTTGGCGACAACGTTGTTGAAGTACTTGCAACTAACGGTGACACCTTCCTCGGCGGTGAAGATTTTGACCTCGCAATCATCAACTACCTTGTTGAAGAGTTCAAAAACGAAAATGCAGGCCTTGATCTTTCTACTGACCGTATGGCTCTGCAGCGTCTTAAAGAAGCAGCAGAAAAAGCAAAGAAAGACCTTTCCACTTCCATGGAATCAGAAATCAACCTGCCGTTTATCACTGCAGACCAGACTGGCCCTAAGCACCTTATGCTTAAGCTTTCCCGTGCTAAACTTGAAACCCTTGTTGGTGATCTTGTAAAACGCACTCAAGGCCCTTGCCAGAAAGCTCTTGCTGACGCAGGTCTCAAAGCAGGCGACATTGACGAAGTAATCCTCGTCGGTGGTATGACCCGTATGCCTCTCGTACAGAAAGTTGTTTCCGACTTCTTCGGTAAAGAGCCTAACCGCTCTGTTAACCCGGACGAAGTTGTATCCATGGGTGCAGCAATTCAGGGTGGTATCCTTGCAGGTGACGTTAAGGACGTTCTTCTCCTCGACGTTTCTCCTCTGTCCCTTGGTATTGAAACTCTTGGCGGCGTGGCTACTAAGCTCATCGAGCGTAACACCACTATCCCTACCAAGAAGTCTCAGACCTTTACCACTGCTGCTGACAACCAGCCTTCAGTATCTATTCACGTACTGCAGGGTGAACGCCCAATGGCCAGTGACAACATGACTCTCGGTCGTTTCGAACTGACTGGTATTCCAGCAGCTCCACGCGGTGTTCCGCAGATCGAAGTAACTTTCGACATCGATGCTAACGGTATCGTAAGCGTATCCGCGAAAGACCTTGGTACCGGTAAAGAACAGTCTATCCGCATCACCGCTTCTTCCGGTCTCTCTGACGAAGAAATTGAAAACCTCGTTAAAGAAGCAGAAGCACACGCTGATGAAGATAAGAAAAAGCAGGAAGCGATCGAAGTTCGTAACCAGGCTGACACCCTTATCTACACAACTGAAAAATCAGTTAATGAGCTTGGTGATAAACTTGACGCTGATCTGAAAGCTGAACTCGAAGGCAAAGCAGAAGCACTTAAAAAGCTGCTCGAAGCTGAAACAATCGACGTAGACGCTGTAAAAGCTGCTACTGAAGAGCTTTCTCAGGCATCCCACAAACTTGCTGAACAGCTTTACGCACAGCAGGCTCAGGGTGCTGAAGGTGGATGTGCAGGCGGCACTTGCGGCGGCGGCGCAGACGCTGGAGCGGGTGCTCAGCAGAAAAAAGACGACGAAGACGTCGTTGATGCTGACTACACTGAAGTAAAATAATTACAAAATTACCGGCAAGGGGTAATAACACCGCTTACCCGCATCATGCTCTTGCAATTGCTGGTTGATATGATTACCTTGGCCTGATTCGCACTTATGCGGATCAGGCCATTTTTTATACGGTATTATGCTATGAAATATACATCTTCTCTTTCTTTACGCGGTGTAACTATTACACTCATGGTTATGGCACTTACTGTGGCTTCTCTTTCCGGCTGTGGAAAACAAGTGATTGTAACTCCACAAGCCACTTCTCCAAGAGGCGCAGAGCAACAGCTGTATAAGCAGGCTCGTGCTGCCTATGACAGCGGAGACTACATCTCAGCCAGTTCGCTTTTTGACAGGCTTCTGCAAAAAAAGAATTTGTCTGAACCAGAAAAACGCAGTGCATGGCGCTACTTTGCGCTCAGCACCATTAAAAGTGGTAAAGCATTCCTTGGGTTACAGGCTCTGGACAAGTGGCAGGCCAGCCAACCCAATGCAATTGACACCACAGAATGGCAGGACGCATGGGTATTGGCAGTTAAGCAACTTCCACAAAACAAAGCCCTTACCATTCTTGAGTCCACCTACAACAATACATCAAAACCTTGGGGTTTGCGTGCAAACGCAGCCCTTCTCCTTGCCGGAGTTGAATGGAAAAAAGGGAATACAGGCGCGGCGCTTACATCCCTTGAAAGCCTGTATGCTAAGGCACCCAATACTAAATACAGAGCTGCGCTGGAACGTCGTCTTTTTTCAGAATTAAAAGATGCCGATGCCCAGTTGCTTGCAACCCTTTCCGGTTTCCTAACTCCGGAAAACGAGATTACGTACCCGTACTCTCTTATCCTGCTGGAAAAAGCGCATCGCGCTGCCGGAGATAAGCAGAATTGGCCGTCTGCGTGGGCGGCTATCGAGCGTCTTCGTACACTGGGAAAGCTGGCAGACCCGACTATTATCGACTCTGTGCTGGCCCCATTGCAACAGGAATTCGGTGAACCGACACAAGGCATTGCACTGGCATTACCGCTTACCGGACCGTACGGAAACATCGGCTGGAAAATTCTTCGCGGTGCCGGTATTGCACACTGGCAACTCACCAACAACGGGTATAACTTTGCACTTAAAGTTATTAATACCGAATCCCCGACGTGGGAGCAGGAACTTGCGGCTCTGCCGGAAGGTTTCACCATTGTAGGCGGTCCGCTTCGAAAAGAAATTTTCCGTAGAATCTACGAGCGTGATCTTACAGAAAAACATGCGTTCTTCAGCTTCCTTTCCTCTCTTCCTGCAGGAACAGAAGGTAACGATGCTTGGAGATTCTTCTCCAGCCCTAAAGATCAGGTTCAAACATTGCTTAACTTTGCACAGTTTGATCTAGGCATTAATAAGTTTGCGGCGCTCTACCCTAATGAAAATTATGGTAAACATATGGCGCAACTATTTGCAGAACTTGCACAACAACAGACACAATCCTCTGTTCTGACAGCAAGCTACGCACCGAAAGACCCCCAAGGCTGGTCAAAAAATGTTAAAAACCTTCTCATAAAAAGCGATCAGGAAAACAAAGAACTGCGAGCTGTTAATGGGAATGTAGAAAATCCGTTGTATGCCAAAATGAACACAGGCCAATATGAAGATATGCCATACCAACCGGCATTTCAGGCAGTGTTCCTTCCGGATAGCTGGAAGAATATGGAATCTATTATTCCACATTTCTTTTTCCATCAGGAAGACCGTGCAGTTTTCCTTGGCACCGCATTATGGGAACAAGGATTATCTGCTGGCAGAAAGCTGGAATCCCGCTACTACAAGCTAGCAGTATTCCCAGGCATCTGGAATCCATTTACTCCTACAAATGCTTCCAAGCAGCTGGTAGAGGAAATGGATGACGCAGGTCTTGGTAAGCCGGATGCATGGGTTGGTCTTGGATATGACTTTATCCGCCTCGCAGCAAGCATGGGCTCCATGCCTGCTGACTGGGATGACGATACAGTAAATGCAGAGCTCGCCTCAGCACAACATATGGACTGGAGTATTGCTCCAATCACATGGGATGCAGATGGCAACGCTACTGAAAATTTATTTCTGTTCCGTCCTTCCAAAAACGGTTTTGTACCAGTTAATCCAGAATCATTTTCAAACCGCGTTAACACCGTGCGCATTCGCCACGATGAACGTATCCAGATGATGATGGATGAAGCAGATACAAAAAAAGCTGAAGAACTCGGCATTTCTTTGGAAGAGTACCGCAGGCAGCAGGCAACAGCAGCCAGCAGTACACGACCTATAACAACTGCCGAAGCTGAAAAATACGGCTTGTTCTCTTTTGAAACTACGCCAGCCACTTCTCAATAACCGGAGACACCTCTATGAGTATTACTCCTGAACGGGTAGCACAAATTGCCAAGCTGGCCCGACTTGAACTCGACGATGAAAAACAGCGCCTGTTTGCAGGCCAGTTTGAAGATATTCTTTCATATATGGACACGCTGAACGGGCTAGACACTGCCGGTACAGAACCGTTGTACAGTCCCGTAGAACAGCCTACGCCTTTACGTGAAGATAAAGTGGAAAAACGCTTTGCACGCGAAGACATTGTTTCCAACGCACCGGAAACAGATGGCCAGTTCTTTATCGTTCCTAAGATTGTTTAACAGCGGAGTTTTTATCACATGTCATTTTTGTACGAAAAATCCCTGAGTGAAATTCGCTCCCAGCTGTTGGCAAAAGAGCTTACTGTTACAGAAGTAGTAGAAGCGTGCTTAAAACGCATTGAAGAAACTGAACCGTCCATTCAAGCACTCATTTCCGTTCAGGCTGAAGAAGCTCTCGAACAAGCTCGTGCCATGGATGAAGCAGGTCCAGATGCAAGCAAGCCGTTATGGGGCGTTCCGCTTACCGTAAAGGACCTCCTTTGTACCAAAGGAACTAAAACTACCTGCGGTTCTAAAATTCTTGAAAACTTTGAGCCATTTTATGATGCATTTGCCATCGCAAAGCTTAAAGAAGCTGGCGCAGTTCTTCTTGGAAAAACAAACATGGACGAATTCGCCATGGGGTCTTCCACAGAAAGCTCTGCCTACAAAGCTACCAAGAACCCTTGGGATCTGAATAAAGTTCCAGGTGGCTCTTCCGGTGGTTCTGCGGCATCTGTCACCGCCTCACAGGTTTTTGGCACCCTCGGTACCGACACTGGCGGCTCTATCCGTCAGCCAGCAAGCCTCTGTGGTTGTGTTGGTCTCAAGCCGACCTATGGTCGTGTTTCCCGTCGCGGCATGGTTGCGTACGGCTCTTCTCTTGATCAAATAGGTCCTATGACCCGTTCTGTTGAAGATAATGCGCGTATGTTGCAGGTTATTGCAGGACATGATGAAAAAGATTCTACAAGTGTGGACGTTCCTGTGGACAACTACCTTGCAGCCTTACATCGCGAAGACCTCAAAGGTCTTAAAGTAGGTCTTCCTAAAGAATTCTGGGCTGAAGGTCTGGATGCTGAAGTCGAATCTGCATGTCGAACTGCCGTTGCAAAACTGGAAGAACTCGGCGCAGAACTCGTTGAAGTTGAGCTTCCGCATTCATCTTACGCAATTGCGACATACTATATTATCGCCATGGCTGAAGCCAGCTCCAACCTCGCGCGCTTTGACGGTGTGCGGTACGGTTACCGTAGCGATAATGCTGAAGACCTGCTCGACATCTACGTGAAGTCCCGCTCCGAAGGTTTCGGAGATGAAGTGCAGCGTCGCATTATGCTCGGCACTTACGTGCTCTCCTCCGGCTACTACGATGCATACTACAAAAAAGCTGCACAAGTTCGTCGCCTTATACGCGAAGACTACCTGAAGGCTCTTGAAAAATGTGATGTGCTTGTTGGCCCTGCGTCACCAGTCACAGCTTGGAAAGTTGGAGAATTTACCAGCGATCCGCTCAAGATGTACCTTCTGGATATCTACACAATCTCCCTCAACCTTGCAGGACTTCCGGGCTTGTCCCTTCCAGTAGGTTTGGGAGCAGATAGCAATATGCCGGTAGGTCTCCAACTTCTTGGTAAAGAATTTGACGAAGCGACCCTTTACGGAGTTGCTTCGCTTCTTGAAAAAAATACCGAAAAGCTCGGCGCACCAGCAGGACTATAACAATAACCAAGCCTGACCCGTAATTATGATACACTGAAGGGAAGTCTGTGCGGCAGGCTTCCCTTCGTTTATTAACAAGGTACATTTGTCTCCTGCGGTTCACCGAAGGCATTAAAAAAACGCTCAGGAATAGCTATGACCATTGCAGTTGCAGTAAGCGGCGGAATAGATTCTTTGTACGCTCTGCTCACATTGAAAGAACAGGGATACGACATTTTTGCGCTCCATGCTCACTTTCTTGCACCATGCAAAGAAAGAGAAGAGGCTATTGGTGCCATGTGCGCAACGTTGGGTATTCCTTTTCATGCTGTTGATCTGCACGAAGAATTTGAACGATTTGTTGTTACTCCATTTATGGATGAATACATACATGGACGTACTCCGAACCCGTGTGCGTTATGCAATGCCACCATGAAGTTCGGAGCACTGCTGCGTGAGGCCGAAAAACTTGGCGCGGAACAGATTGCGACGGGACATTATGCTGTTCTGGAAAACCATCCGGTTTACGGGCGTACGCTTTCCCGAGGACACGACCCTAAAAAGGACCAAAGCTATTTTTTATCGCTTGTACCAAAGCAACAGCTGAAAAAGGCACTCTTCCCGCTTGGCAAAAAGAAAAAAGAAGACATTAAAGCAGAACTCGAAGAACGTGGAATTGCTCCTGCGTACCCAAGTGAAAGTCAGGAGATTTGCTTTGTTCCAAACGATGACTACCGCGCTTTTTTAATTAACCGAGGTGCCACCCTTGGTTCCGGCGGAAATATGGAGTTAACGGACGGAACTGTTGTCGGCAAACACAATGGGCTGTGGCAGTATACGGAAGGCCAGCGCAAAGGTCTTGGTATTGCATGGAAAGAACCGCTCTACGTGATCTGCAAGGAACTTGAGAAAAACGTTCTTCTTGTAGGTCCTAAAGCAGAACTTCTTTCAACAGGCTGTATCGTAAGCAACATGAATTACCTTGTTTCTAAAAAACACTGGGGGGAAAATCTTTTGGTTCGAACCCGTTACAGACAACAGCCTATTCCGGTAACCATCAGCGAACAGGACGATATGCTCATTGTCACGTACAATGAACCGCAGTCCCCTCCTGCAAGTGGCCAAGTATGTTGTGTATATGACAAAGATCTCACCGTGCTAGGCGGTGGCATTATTAAAAGCTCCATCCAATAAAAATTCAAAAAGCTTCTGATAATATCAGAAGCTTTTTTTATCCAAAATAAAAGAGACCTGTATTACTACAAGTCTCTTAAAGATTAGCAGAGACTGAAAACCTCAGCCTATCACATTAGTGATTACTCGCTATGCGATTTCGGCAAGATTAGCAGTATTACTCGGCTCTTCCATAAGTTGTGGATTCACAATTGCAAATCCCATTTCTTGAGCAATGTACTCTAATGGTTCAATGTTTCCAGTCTTCTTCATTATGTCCATTAACGTTTCAACGCCCAACTTAGCTCCGGCATCATACGGATTCACTTCGCGAAGCAAGGTTGAATACGGCTTGCCGATTTCTTTTGCTAGTGCTTTTGCTGGAATTGGACTGTTTAACACTAGTTCATGGACAATCTTAGTTAACTCAGAACGCATCATAACTCTCCCTACACATTGCTACGAGGAGTCACACCCGGCTCTAACACACCTTAATACGCCATATAAGGTTTCATAGATGAGAACGTGTAAAACCAATGTGCTTTTTCAAATCGCCACACTACGCCTAATGTGACAATCTCCCCCTCATGTTCTTGTTAAAGCAACACCCTATACAAACTCCTAAATATAAAGCTTTTTTTCAGATACACCAATAAAATGTTTCCGTCCATAATCTTGGCAAAAGTTTCTTAAAAAATAGCATCTTATTTTATTATATAAATAATTACTTACATAACGCCATTTTAAGCGACACTCAACCTATTTCGTAACCAGCTATTTTTGTTGTATTTATTATCAAATATCGGTTATTCTATTAATCCCGCTACAAATGGTCTAACCACTTTGTAGCGTTTTTCCGTATGATTTTGCAACTAATTAAAATATTTTCATAGGATAGCTGAAAGAAAAACTGTTATTAATCAAAGTAAAACATTCACCACAACATTTAGTACTCAGGCTAACTATTCCCCCAAAAGCATTATCACCCTCTAAAAACAGAAAGGCCTTCATGGATAGCTTCCGCTTTTTTCTTCCCGACCCCATCAATTCGCATCAGGTCGGCCACGGATGCTTCTGCCATCTCCTTCACAGAGGAGTAGTGCCCCCACAACTTTTTTGCCATCGATGGACCGATGCCGGGAATACGCTGAAGCTCACCAGACAAGGCCCGCCCTGAGCGCGCCTTTCTATGCCTGCCAATCGAATAGTCGTGACAAAGATCACGCATATGCTGCAACAGCAATAATTCTGGAGCTCCCGCCTTTAACTGAAGAGGGTTGGAACGCCCAGGAAGAAAAATTCTATCTTCAATATTTCCTTTGCGTCTATCAGCTCTTCCGGATTCATCCTTACGGGCTTTTGCAATGGAAATAACAGTACACAAATCACCCTGTCCGTGTGCTTCCAGAACACTCACTACAGCATTCAACTGTCCGCGACCTCCATCTATCAACAATAAATCCGGCCAGGGAGGCCCTGAATTCAGACGCCGCTCCATCCATAGCGCCAATACGCCATAGTCGTCTCCCCCACCTTCTTCGTCCGTGAAAGCGTAGGTTCTATACTCACTCTTAGCAGGTGAGTCTCCTTCAAATACAACCATCCCCACTCTGGTGTCTTTGCCCGACGTATGGGACACATCGACAATTTCAGTTCTATACGGCTCTTCTGCCATACCAAGCCGTTTTTGCAGAATAGCAAGCGGGCTGATATTCCGCTTATTTCTTGAATCATCAATGGCGTTTGCTGTAGCCATGGTCACAAGCTTACTTTCTGTATCATTACGTGGTGGAGCAACTCGCACCTGCATTCCACGCAATTCTGTCAGCGCCTCTGCATGGGCAGCAAGGGGCTCCATATTTGTTTCATCTCCGAGCACATCATTCCCCCACGGGACAACAACGCGTGCCGGAACAAAACTGTTCACACTATAATACTGGGCAACAAAAGACTGAAGTAGTTCAGGCGCTTCTTCAAGTCCAAGCCCTGCCCAAAAATAGTATTTCTTGTCGATAAGAATACCGCCGCGAATAAACAGAATGCCTAGAGCCAATCCTTTGTCCGTTTCACCAAGACCAATGACATCCACATCATGTGCGGTAGGGATTACGGCAGCCTGCGTCTCCACCGTCAATTCAATAGCCTTAATCTGATCACGAAGCTGCGCGGCTGTTTCAAATTCCATAGCCTCAGAAGCGGCGAACATTTTTGCGGAGAGTATCTCCACAAGTTCATTAGATTTTCCAGAAAGCAACAGCTCTACACGCTGTACCTGCTCCGAATAATCATCGTGAGAAATTTCCAGACAGCATGGAGCAAGACACTGCCCTATATGATGATACAGGCAAGGTCGCACTCTGTTAGCAAATGCTCTGTCTGAGCACCTGCGCAACTTGAATACTTTATGAACAGCTTTAAGAGTTTCCCATGCTGAATGAGACGAAGTGAACGGACCAAAATATTTTGAGCCGTCTTTAAGCACCTTGCGGGTGAGCGTTAGTCGGGGCCATCGATGTTTCTTATTCAATTTAAACAGCACATACTGTTTATCATCCCGCAACAGAATATTGTATCTCGGGCGATGTTTCTTAATGAGGCTCGCCTCAAGCAACAGCGCTTCCTTTTCCGTTGTGGTGATCAGTGTTGTTATAGACTGTGCCTGCCGAAGCATCGCCCGTGTTTTGGGAGTTTGAGTTTCAAGCGGACGAAAGTACGAGGCAACTCGCTTACGAAGATGCTTTGCCTTCCCCACATACACAACGCGCCCATGCGCGTCCTTATATAAATATACTCCCGGAGAAACGGGAATCGTCTTTAAATCGATAGGTTCCATAGCTACTCGTGTACCATCTTTCTAAGTTGTATCCTACTGTTGCTTTTAGACTAATCAATTGTGACATGGGGATAAATATCATTTCCAATACTACCCATGATACATAGCTTAATGATAGATTTAAATCCCAACATGTTATGCCATGAAAAAACATCCTATTTCATACGTCATTAAACTCTGTATCATTACCGCATCACTTCTGTGTATAGCGGATACATGCGTTGCATTGGAAATACACCCCTCTGGGACATTACAAGTATTCACCCAATGGTCAACTGGTTCCACGCTGGGATTTGCTTCTCCTTACGCAGAAGAGGAAATCAACAACGATTTTCGAGCAGCCCAATATTACCGCTTTCAGTTCGACATTAATCCGCACGAAGAGGTCTCCGGCACGGCCCTCTTTGAAGTAGACACCTACTGGGGAGTGGATGAAGGGAATGGATATGGCGAATTCGCAGGAGGACAAATAGGCACAGATGGTGCCAACATACAAACGACGTTCATGTTCATTCATGTTAAACCCGATCAGCTACCACTGGACGGAAGAGCCGGTCTTATTTCTGCTTCTCTCCCTAACCAGATTGGCGGCTCCATCATTCTTGACGACAACATAGCCGCTGTAACCTTGGGATACGAATTTACAGACACAATAAACGGCACCGTAATTTGGGGCAGGCCATATACCAACTCCGACCCAGCTTTTTCAAACGAGACGATGGATATTTTTGCGGCAACATTTTCTTATACGCCGAAAGACAATATCTTCACACCGTATGTTGCCTATACTGAATTTGGTAAAAACGTTTCAGGAGATCCTTTAGGTATTGCCTGGGTTGATGGTGGCAATATTGGACTATGGAACGGATTCTCAAACTTCTCCGGAAATCCATGGGCATTTTGGGCCGGATTTTCGGGGCGTTATCACAGCCCCTGTAACCTCATTGCAAAAAGCGACCTCATGTGGGGAACACTATACGGCGGCAACGATGCTGCAAGCAGACAGGGAGCTGTTCTATTAGGGGAATTGGATTGGGCACTTAACTTCATGACCATTGGCATTCTAGGCTGGTGGGGAAGCGGTGATAGTAACAACGCATATGAAGACGGTGCAGGCAGAATGCCCTTTATCACTAACCAGTGGGGCCTTACGGACTTCGGGTACTACAAGTATGCGATAACAACAGAGTCTGCATTGCTCATACAAGACGCCACAGGCCGATGGACACTGGGGCTTACTGTTGACGATCTTGCTTTCACTGATGATTTATCCACGTCATGCAAGCTTCTCTATATGCGTGGGACAAACAACACTGATGCCGTCAAAAACAACCGTTTCTCTCCTGAACTGCTTCAAGGGGGGTACAGAAACAATTGGGGAACATATCTCACTACCAAAGACTGGCTCATCGAAATTGATTCTGAAACCACGTTTAAGGTATACGAACATCTCAGTTTAATTTTACGCCTCGGATATATCCACATAGAAGTCGATCCTCAAGTGTGGGGAACCTCCAACACTCGTGATGCGTACCGCGCAGTACTCCTTTGGGATTATCAGTTCTAAATTTCACCTCTCTGGTGTAATTTTTATCATCGTAATGCTACTCGACTTTTCTGACACCCTCTTATAAGGATGGGGCGTCGGATTTAGTTTTATGAACCTTATTTGATTAGGAGCCAGTATGCCCTGTCGTATGATCAGCTACCAGTCCAAAGAGGATTGGAAGGGAATCAGGGACCTTCTCGCTGGACGGGATAACCCTGAGAATTCTGTTGAACCTGTGGTGCGTGATATTCTGCATCATGTGCATACAGAAGGGGATAAGGCTCTTGTTCATTACACGCAAAAGTTTGACTGCCCTTCGTTTACGGAAGATATGGTGCGAGTGTCTAAGGAAACCTTAGCAAAGGCTGCTCAAGACATTCCCGCAGAAGATTTTGATATTATCAAAGAAGCTGCGCTCAATATCCGCACGTTCCACGAAAACCAGAAAGAGAAATCCTGGTTTACAACAAGCGAAGACGGAACAATTTTGGGACAGGTTGTACGCCCTGTTGACCGTGCCGGACTGTACGTCCCGGGCGGCCAAGGAGGCGACACCCCTCTTATCTCCAGTATGCTTATGAACGTTATCCCCGCACAGGTTGCCGGCGTAGAAGAAATTTGCGTTGTGTCACCTCCCCGCGCAGATGGCGTTCCCAACCAGTATATTCTGGCAGCCGCACATCATCTTGGCATAACCAATGTATTTGCCTGTGGCAGTGCATGGGCAATTGCTGCTCTTGCGTATGGCACTGAGACCATTCCTGCTGTAGATGTTATTGCCGGCCCTGGTAATATCTTTGTAACCACCGCTAAACGCCTGTTTATCGGCACGGTTGGCATCGACATGGTTGCCGGTCCTAGCGAGATTCTTATTCTTGCAGATAAAACCGGAAACCCTGTGCAAATTGCAGCAGATATGCTGTCTCAAGCAGAACATGACCCGCTTGCATCCGCCATGTTAGTTACTGACGATGAACAACTTGCAAAAGCTGTTTGTGACGAACTTGGCACGCAAACAGGTTTGCTCCCGCGCAATGAAATTGCTGCAACAGCCCTTAAAGACTGGAGCGCTATTGTTGTTACTCCGGACATGGCTACAGCAGTAGAGCTTTCCAACAAAGTTGCACCCGAGCATCTGGAAATAATTGTTGAAGACCCTTGGGCGTTGTTACCGGCCATCCGTAATGCTGGCGCTATTTTTATGGGCGCCAACTCACCGGAACCTGTCGGCGACTACTTTGCAGGCCCGAATCACGTATTGCCTACCAATGGCACTGCGCGTTTTTCATCAGCATTATCTGTTGATACCTTCACAAAAAAATCCAGCATTATTGCTGCGTCTGCTTCATTCACGCAAAAGAATGCGCCAAAAATTGCGCGTCTTGCCCGTCTTGAAGGACTGGAAGCACACGCCCGTTCCGCAGAAACCCGCTTAAAGAAATAGCCCTTGCAGGAGTTCTCATATGAAAGTCGTTACGAAAACAACTATTACGGATTACCCTCTTCTTTCCCGCGGTAAAGTTCGCGATATCTACGAAATTGATGAATCCAGTCTGCTTATTGTTACTACCGACCGCATGTCCGCATTCGATGTGATCATGGCAGAACCTATCCCGTACAAAGGTGTTATCCTTAACCAGATCACCTTGTTCTGGATGAAAAAGTTTGAACACATCATTGCCAATCACCTCATCGCATCTGATGTAAAAGATTTCCCTGAACCGCTGCAGAAATATGCAGATGAATTGGAAGGACGCTCTGTACTTGTTAAAAAAGCAAAGCCTCTTCCAATTGAATGTATTGTTCGTGGTCATATTTCCGGCTCCGGATGGAAAGACTACTGCAAAACCGGTTCTGTGTGCGGCTATGAACTGCCGGAAGGAATGCTTGAGTCCGAAAAATTCCCGACTCCGCTCTTCACCCCTTCCACAAAAGCAGAACTGGGCGACCACGACGAAAATATTTCTGTAGAACGTGCTACAGAAATGATCGGCAAAGAACTTGCTGATAAAGTAGCAGATGTAAGTTTGCGCATTTTCTCCGAAGGCCGTGACTATGCAGAAGAGAAAGGCATCATCATTGCTGACACAAAATTCGAGTTCGGCATTATTGATGGAGAACTGACTCTCATCGACGAAGTTCTCACTCCTGACTCCTCCCGCTTCTGGCCTAAGTCCAGCTACACCCCTGGTCAGGGCCAGCCTAGCTTCGACAAACAATACTTGCGTAACTGGCTTAGCGCTCAGGACTGGGACAAAACCCCGCCAGCGCCTGCTCTGCCTGACGAAGTTGTTGCCGAAACAGGCAAAAAGTACGCTGAGGCCTACACTATACTTACAGGGCAAACACTGCTATTCAAATAAGTGCAACCACAATAATTACCTAAGAAGTCTGCTACCCGGCAGACAAACTGAAATGGAGTTCATATGCTTCTTGAAGGGAAACGAGCCCTCGTTTTGGGCGTTGCCAACAACAAAAGCATTGCATACGGCATTGCCAAAGAATTTAAGGAAAATGGCGCTAAACTAGCGTTTAACTTTCTTGGTGATGCTCTGAAAAAGCGTGTTGAGCCTATCTGTGAAGAGCTTGATGGCGATTTCATCTTCCAGTGTGATGTAAGCAGCGATGAAGAAATCGCTGCAGCAGTAAAATTGGTTGAAGAGAAATGGGGCGGCGTGGATATTCTTGTTCACTCCATCGGCTTCGCTGACCGCAAAGACCTTCAGGGTCGTTTCATTGAAACCTCCCGTGACGGCTTTAAACTTGCGATGGATATTTCTGCTTACTCTTTGACCGCTGTCTGCGGTGCATTTGAGCACCTGTTAACTGACAATGCGTCAGTTATCACTATGTCCTATTATGGCTCAGAAAAAGTTATTACAAACTATAACGTAATGGGCGTTGCAAAAGCAGCCCTTGAAGCTAGCGTACGCTACCTTGCAGTCGATCTCGGCGCAAAGAACATTCGCATTAATGCTATCAGCGCAGGACCTATTAAGACTCTTGCTGCTTCCGGCATCGGTGGCTTCCGTAAGATCCTTAACTACATCGAAGAAAACGCTCCGATGCAGCGCAACGTTACTACTCAAGATGTTGGTAAAAGCGCACTGTATCTTGCTTCTGACCTTTCTGCCGGCGTTACCGGTGAAGTACTCCACGTTGACTGTGGTTACCACACCGTAGGTATCGGTATCAGAAACGAAGACAAAAAATAGTAAAGAGCCTTCTCAGGAGACCCTATGCTTGGATACCTAATTCCCATTATTGGATTAGTTGTTATAGCACTCGTCTGTATCAAAGTTGTTCCCAAAGGCCATAAACCCTCGGGGTGAGGCATAAGCTTTGACGGACGGGGAGGCTCCTCGTCAGGATGCTCATGCAGTTCTGCAAATAAGAAAAAGCATAACTGTAAATAGTTAGTAAAAGGGCGGCATATTTGCCGCCCTTTTTTTATTTTTTTTGCTTTTTCGCTTGCCAAGTACTATGCTGTTTGCTAGTTATCCCTCTCGACGCGGAGAGGTGTCCGAGCCCGGCCGAAGGAGCACGATTGGAAATCGTGTGTACTAGCAAAACTGGTACCGAGAGTTCGAATCTCTCCCTCTCCGCCAGTCAAATTTACCCTAATTGAGTAGGGAGTCGGACGGCATATACGCTGTCAACCCGGTCAGGTTCGAGAGAAAGCAGCCGTAGCAGTTGTATGTGGGTGTCCGACTCCCAGAAGGCGCAAGCAGAAATGTTTGTGCCTTCTTTTTTTTGCATGCACTACTTCTTCCTCACCATTCCAGTTATTCTTCTCTTTACATACCAACAGTCACCCAGTAACACTTCTCTTTTATTATTGATAAAGAGGACTTATATGGCTTACACCACTGCAACATTCACACATCCAATTACACAAATAGAAAAAAAATGTCCTATCGGCTTTTCATGGACAACACTCTTCTTCAACTTCTTTCCTGCCCTCCTTAGAGGAAACTGGAAAGATGCATTACTTATTCTTATCCTATCCATTACTACCTACAATTTTGCTGGATTCATCATCAGCTTTGTCTACAACAAGCGCTATGCACTTTCATTAATCGAGCAAGGGTATATCATCACTGATGGAGGAAAGCTTTCGATAGAAGCGATAAAAGCAAGACTCGGGATCGTACCTTCATAACAATCTATCTAAATTTCACCAACTAAGCGTGGCAGACTTTTAACCTTTTCCCGCTCATCAGACAAAATGTTAAAAACAGAATGTTGTAGTAAGGTTGTGAGGACTCACTATTTTTTTTATTTACAAGGCATTCACTTTTTTTTACATTCCCGACTTCGTTAAACAATCTGCTCTGATAAAGGAATTTATATGGCTGCTACTACTGCGACTCTTGTACACCCAACCACTGGTATTCAAAAGAAAGCCCCTATTGGCTTCTCCTGGACTACATTTTTTTTCAGCTTCTTCCCTGCTGTCTTCAGAAGTGACTGGAAAAACGCAATTCTCATGCTTGTACTGTCTTGTCTCACTATGGGACTTGCAGGCCTTGTTTTCTGCTTTATCTACAACAAACGCTACGCTCTCGGACTAATCGAGAAAGGCTACGAAATCACTGATGGTGGCAAACTGACCATTGAAGAAGTAAAAGCCCGTCTTGGCATCGCTGTTCTCGAACCGGAAGCTGTAAGAGAAGCTGCCTAGCAAGGCGACCACTTGAGATAGCGACGCAACAAGTTTATGCATCATTTCTCCCACTATGGGCTCTAGAAAGTCATTTTTTACTTGCCAGTCGCTTCTCTTTTATATAGTGAGTATCTCCACATCGCGGAGAGGTGTCCGAGCCCGGCCGAAGGAGCACGATTGGAAATCGTGTGTACTAGCAAAACTGGTACCGAGAGTTCGAATCTCTCCCTCTCCGCCAGATGACTTCAAAAAAGACGTATACTGCAAAGTATGCGTCTTTTTTTATCCCCCCTCTTCACAATTTACTTCATCCAGAATGCTATGCACGTCACGGAGGGGCAATACGGGACAAAACCACTTCAACCGGTCATCAATTTAAAGTTTGTTATACTTTTTTCTTGCAAGTATGCCCCGCCTTTGATAGCAACACATTCGCAACGCGGAGAGGTGTCCGAGCCCGGCCGAAGGAGCACGATTGGAAATCGTGTGTACTAGCAAAACTGGTACCGAGAGTTCGAATCTCTCCCTCTCCGCCAGCATAAAAATATACTCCGAAGCTTAACGCTTCGGAGTTTTTTTTGTATCCTATATTTGCCAGTAAAAAGGACATGTCCAACCAGTTTTCCTTTCTACCCGCACCCCCCGCTCCCATTGCCTTCATCTCATTCTCATAACTGAAGAATTAACCTTTTGCTTGTTTTCCTTATGCCCCTTGAATCAACGCAATTGTCAGGCTATGAGTCTGGCACTAAGGAGCAAGACATGAACAACACGCTACGCACCAATCCGCAACAAGAGCGTGCGATAACGACTATCGACAAAATTCTTGAAGCTTCTAAACGCGTTTTAATTTCCGAAGGGTACGAAAAATTCACCACCAATCGCGTTGCAACTGCTTCAAGCCTTAATATCGGGACGATATATCGCTATTTTCCGGATAAAGAGAAAATCATTATTCAGCTCTACAAAAAGCGCTTAGAAGAATCTATCAGTTTTCTCACCACATACCTTGCTAATACCACCACATGGAACAGCGCTGATGAATTTTTAGGTCAACTACTTAAAGAATATATCGAAAGTCACTCTGACGAAGATCATACAATCGCAGTGGAACTAACCAAAGCAGCCGTCATGAACCAGCATATTCACGAACTGGACAAGACACATGATGAACAGACTTTTTCTCTCCTTTGTGACGCTTTAGAAGAGCGTTTTGCCCTGCACATTGAACGCAGTCTGATACAGTTTATTATAGAACTGGGACTCCATCTCGCATTAATGGTCAGCATGCAACCTAAAGGAAATCGCGCAACCACGTCAGAGCGAGCAGTAGCTACTATCATCGCAGCAGTCCACATGCTCACAACAACACCAGTCTGTTAGCAATAAAAAAAACCCGCTAGCTCTAGCGGGTTTCCTTTTTGGCAAATAACATTTGGTCATAAAAAATCTTTCCAATCTTCCTCGTGTCTTTTCGCCATGGTTGCCAGCAGCTGCTTAATCGGGGAATAAAGCATTGTACACCCAAGCCCTGTTGCAAGACCACTGAAGATAATTTCTGGATCAGGATCAATCTTAAGCAGGTTAAATGCTGTTCCACCAAGGCATGCAATGCCGATAATCAAAGCAACGTACCATGCAGCTTGTAAGCCCTGTTCTGCCCCATTTGCCAGATTAAGCAAAAACAGGCCATAAAGCCCTACAGAAAGCAAATATGCGGACAGATGAACAAACTGTGAATATGGCCCCGCATACAAAAACACACAAAGCATCGCCGTCAATACAGACCCAAGCCACATTCCAGACTGAATATTCATACCAGTCTCGTGATCAAGGCGCTTGAGCAGAAAGCACAACAGTAATCCGGAACTGAGCAGACACCCTGCCACGACTGTCCATTTAACAGGCACAAAAAAACCGGCACTAGCCATTACTGCTGCCAGAATAGCGATCCCTGCACTTACAGTATCAAACTCACCATCTTGGACAAATGCACCCAGTTCACCTAGCAACATGGCTCCAACACATCCCAGGATGCCTCCAAACGCAATAGCCGCAAACACACTACCGGCAGCATAGAATGCACTCGCGAGCAGCAATAGACATACACCCCACATCATCCAGAATGACCGACACTGTACGGCAAGAACACCACGCAGTTCGTTCCACTTTGTTCGCATTGACTGCTTCATTCGTTACCACCTCTTTCCTTTCCCATATTGAATTCGGGACTACCATATATCCTACCTACCTGCTACCACCTCTTTTTTTTGATCCCTGTATTCCTCATCAGAAATAACCGCAGCACCTTATGACATACACATGTTTTACAAGAGTGTTAAAAAACTAATATCTCATAAAAATAATCAACATATATTGAGTATTCTTTCAAAAAAAAACTTACTTTCAACTCATCACATCAAGTCAAATAACATAATACACTGTTTTATAAGACTTTGAGTGATTGACCAGATAATCGAAACAGATTAACAAATTTGTTAAACGATACTTTTTGTTTGCATTTGGTCAGCTTTTTCTGATAGCAGCGAAGACAGACTTGAATATTTTTTGTGCTATTACTTTGGAGTACTCTGTGATTCGTTTCGAACAAGTGAATAAGTGGTACGGTAGTGACCACCATGTGCTTAAAGATATTAACCTTGAAATAAAACAGGGCGAAGTAGTTGTAATATGTGGACCTTCCGGGTCTGGGAAATCAACTCTTATTCGCTGCATAAAC
Organism: Halodesulfovibrio aestuarii DSM 17919 = ATCC 29578; assembly: GCF_000384815.1. Classification (NCBI taxonomy): domain Bacteria; kingdom Pseudomonadati; phylum Thermodesulfobacteriota; class Desulfovibrionia; order Desulfovibrionales; family Desulfovibrionaceae; genus Halodesulfovibrio; species Halodesulfovibrio aestuarii. The sequence goes on along the minus strand of NZ_ARQF01000018.1, from coordinate 62,538 downwards.
AGGCTTGAACCCATTCAGCAAGGTAAAATTATTGTCGATGGCATGGATCTGCACAACCCACGTCTTGACCTGACAACGCTGCGCGCTGAAATCGGTTTTGTATTCCAACAGTTCAACCTGTACCCTCATATGACAGTTTTGGAAAACATTACACTTGCGCCGACAATGGTACGCAACATGCCTCGCGCTGAGGCAGACCGACTTGGCATGGAACTACTCGAAAAAGTTAATATTCCAGACAAAGCCGGAGCATTTCCTAGTCAGCTTTCCGGTGGACAGCAACAGCGTGTTGCAATTGCCCGCGGGCTTGCTATGAAACCGAAAATCATGCTTTTTGATGAACCTACGTCCGCCCTTGATCCTGAAATGATCAATGAGGTTCTTGACGTAATGAAAGCACTTGCCCGCGAAGGGATGACCATGGCGTGCGTGACGCACGAAATGGGATTTGCCCGTGAAGTTGCCGATCGCGTTATCTTCATGGATGATGGGTTGTTAGTTGAAGAGAACACGCCACATGAGTTCTTCAACAATCCACAAAACGACCGTAGTAAAGAGTTTTTAAGCAAAATTCTATCTCACTAGCAGAAACCCTGCTTGCAATTTTGCTTTTTTGTCATTCTGGAGGCCTACCGCTTTTCGCGGTAAAAATTAGTACACCGAAACTGGGAGTTGTACATGCGTATTAGTAGAGTTCTTGCTTTAACTTTAGCTCTTGTAATGATTGCATCCATTGCATTTGCCGGCCCTTCGTATGATCGTATCATGAAAGATAAGAAAATCCGTATCGGAGTCATGACCGACTCCATCCCTGGCGCATTCTTTAATGACAAAGGTGAATGGGGAGGATTTGACTACGATGTGGCTACCGAGCTTGCAAAACGCCTTGGCGTTGAGATCGAACGCGTAAAAGTGAATAACAAAACTCGTATCGCTTTTATTCAGCAGGGTCGCATAGATGCATCTGTAGCAAACATGACTCACACCCGCGAACGTGAAAAATCTATTGATTTTTCCATTACTTACTTCTTTGATGGTCAGAAAGTTCTTGCTAAGTCAGGCAAATATAAAACTCTTGCTGACATGAAAGACAAAAAAATTGCCACCATGCAGGGCACTACTTCTGAAATCAACGTAAAACGTGCTCTTAAGGCTCTGGGCGTTGCCGACCCTGCTGCACACGTTATTTCTTTCCAGAAAGAATCTGAGTGCTTCCAGGCCCTCCAGATGGGTCGCGTAGCAGGCTGGTCCACTGACGCAACCATTCTTCTTGGTTACGCATCCAAGACTCCTGGCCAATTTGAACTCGTTGGTGATTTCCTTTCCGACGAGCCATACGGCATCGGTCTTCCACAAAACGATTCCCAGTTGCGTAACTCTGTAAACGCTGCGCTTCAGGATATGTGGCGTGACGGCACCTACATGACCATTTACAATAAATGGTACGGTGCAGACACTCCTTTTGCTATGCCAATGTCAGGTTCCATCGAGCTCTGGCCATAGCCGTCTGATCTATTGATCATTATTCGTACGTCCGGTTTACGCCGGACGTACGTTTTATCGCTGTCCTACAGCAGTAAAATACTTAGACGCTGTATTTACTTGATAAAAGGTTTGTTATTTCATGCTACGCTATTGGTTGGAAAAAGTTTGGGTTCAAAACACAGTTCTTGCTGTGGTCGGCATTATCAGCCTCTATTACTGGGGCTGGGTCTTCGATTTCGGGTACGATTTTCAGTGGCCGATTCTCTTCACCGTCAACAAGACCTATCAAATAAATTTTGGTGTTGAGATTTTAAAAGGTCTTTGGCTTACCGCTAAAATTACCCTTATCAGTTCTCTCATCGGTATTTCGCTTGGTACAGCCCTCGGCCTTGCACGCCTCTCGGACTTTAAGCCTCTGAACTGGACAGCCACATGTATTGTGGAATTTTTCCGCAACACACCGCTGCTTGTAATTCTGTTCTTTTTCTACTTTGCGTTTCCACAGGCGCTTCCTGAAGCAGGAAGGGAACTTCTTTTTGAAACACAATTTGAATTCTGGACTGCCACTTTTGCTGTCGGCTTATACACCAGTGCGTTCATGGCGGAAGTCATCCGCGCAGGTCTCCAGTCCATCCCCAAAGGATTGCTGGAAGCTGCCTATTCCTCCGGCCTCACCTACGTACAAGTGCTGCGCAAAGTCATCCTTCCTCTTGCATTCCGTGAAATCATTCCACCACTTGGCAGCGAATTTCTTAACAACATGAAGAACACCTCCCTTGCTATGGTGGTTGGGGTTGCTGACCTTACATGGCAGGCCCAGCAGGTAGAGGCTCTAACCTTTAAAGGCTTTGAAGCAACTACAGCTGCATCAGTATTGTATCTTTCCTTCTCACTCATTATCGCTTTTGTGATCAATGGAGTGGACGGACGTATTCGCGCTTCCAGTAAAGGCAAGAACAGTCTTCCTGTAATGTTTATCAACATGCTTCTCATTCCTGTTTCCTGCCTGAACAAAATTTTATTTCATCCCGCCGGACGGTTCCTGCGGCAACGACGCAGACAAAAAATGCACGCGGGAGTTACGGTCAATACAAGCCAGTTAATTCTCAAAAAACTATATGTGATGCTTGTACTTATCAGTAAGGGAGCATTTCTCGCCATACTCGCCGGTCTGCTATTCTCTCTTGCAAAAGGTTTCTACAGTTTTGACTGGTCAGTAATCTTCAAAGAACTTCCAACAATGCTGGTATGGCAGTTCCCGAACGCAACAGGTGATGACCTCTTTATGGGGCTGGGCGGCTTCTCTCTGTCCTTCATCATTGCCATTGTTGCCATCTTCGCAAGCTTTTTTATCGGGCTTGTTGTTGGACTTGGCAGAAGCTCTACAAACCGTATCTTCCGAATTCCAAGTCTGCTCTATATTGAGCTTATCCGAGGCAACCCGCTGATTATCGTAATTTATTGGGTATACTTCCTCATTCCAGTTCTTTTTGACAGCTTCATCAACACAGTTTGGTCTGCATCCATTGCGCTTACACTCTTTACAGCAGCATACCTCGCAGAAATTGTACGAGGCGGCATCCAAAACATTCCTCCGGGACAAGTTGAAGCGGCATTCTCATCCGGTCTTTCCTACTGGCAGACAATGCGGAAAATTATTCTTCCACAAGCTCTGAAACAAATGATTCCGCCAATTGTCGGACTGTTCATTGCTATATTTAAAGATACCTCGCTTGTTACTGTTCTAGGGGTAATGGAACTGACCTCGGTAACCAAGGCACTCGACAACCGTCTGATGATCGCATCGATGGAACTATGGACAACAGCAGCGGTTCTGTACTTTGTACCATGTTTGCTCATGTCCAAGTACGCAAAGCATCTTGAACTGAAGCTCTCTCCAGAGCAGGTCAATTTGAAAATGTAATCTTCATTTGCTGTAGTACGCTGAGCGCCTCACAATAGTCGTTGTGAGGCGCTTTTTTATTTTCAAATGAAAAGAGAGAGAAAAAGTCTTAACTAACGTTAGTCGCGTTCTTCTGTTGATTACTTTATGAATTATGCACCTTTTTGCCTTCTTTCATTTGCCCTGCTCCACGGACATGGCACAATACGCACTCAGACAACTGATAGTTTTTACAGGCAGGAGAGCCATGCGATTTCGTTCTATTTTCAGCAGTTCAACCAAAGACAGTAACTACACCGCCACCACTCTAGACAAGACTGTAGCAATGGACACGTCCGATGAAGTTCTTTCCCCTTGTCCGATTTCTCCCAATTGCGTTTGCAGTAAACTGCCACAAAGCGACAGTCACTACATAGAACCACTTGTTCCCACGGCAAGTACTCTTTCAATATTTCCAATGCTTGTAGACTATGTTCAACAACTCCCCAAAGCTGAGTTGGAAGAAAAAGCAAGCCACTATGTCCACGTTAGCATCCGTTCCATGTTTTTTGGATTTACAGATGATCTGGAGCTATTTTTTGCTGGAGACAAAATCCATGTTCGATCTGCGTCTCGAAGCGGTTGGTATGATTTCGGAGTAAACCGCAGGCGGGTCGAGGCTATCCGGCGTTACATGGAAAATAAACTTGAAGGTTAAATTCGTTTTATCACTCTATTTACACTGGACAACTGTATGGAAAAAAGTGCCTACGACATTCTCAAGCACTACATGCCTACATTTCCACGCAAGCATGCAGGTAAGATTATTACCAATACTACAGAATTCATGTCCATTGATTATGGTGATGTAATGTATCTTGATGGTAAGCATTATCTTGTGAACAAAAACCTGTCAGAACGTCGTTTCGGATTAGAGGATCCAAAGTATTGGGTAAAACGATGTAAAGAGCTTGAAACAGGAAAACACCAGATAATCAAATTGGAATTTTATGAGAAGTTTGACATTTCAATAGGAACCATCCGGTCCAGCTGCTACCGAAGTCCGCGCAAGGAATCACGAATTCTCAAGTTAGTTGATGGAGATATGCGGTTTATGCAAGGCAAAACCGTTCTGGATGAAAAAGGAAATTGTGTCAGAATATTAGACATCATTTACGGATCAGAACTGGATGTGGCTCTTGATCATCTTCCGGTATCACATGAAGAATACTTCAACACCATCTTTCCTGACTACTTCGCAAAATTTATTGGTGCCGTAAAAGCGATTGCGCACCTGCATCTAAATCATGAACAACATGGTGATATCCGGCGTGATCACCTACTCATAGAGTCCGACACAAAAAACTGGCGGTGGATTGACTTTGACTACGCATTCGGACTGCGCGAAAACCCTTTCGCTCTGGATTTATTCGGGCTGGGGAGCATTCTATTACTCCTAGTGGGGCAACGGGAAATAACAGCCCAACAGATTGGAACATTGGAACAATCACAGACAGAAGCCGTAACAGCTGAGGATATGGCACTCGCAATGCCGTATCGTCTTGCAAACATTCAAAAACGATACCCATACATTCCCGACACACTGAACAACATTTGCATGCATTTTTCAGCAAAAAATAGTGTTTTTTATTCATCAGTTACCGAGTTTGTAAGCGCGTTACTTACATGTTTTCACGAACTCCCCGTATTTAAGTCAGCCCGTAGGAGGTATCCTGAAGTATGAACATCTACAATATTCTTGTGGCATTTGATTCTTCCAAACCTTCTTTTGAAGCTGTGGAATACACCGCCAGAATGATTCGATCAATTCCGGACGTTCTTGTAACGCTGCTCTTTATCGAACGGCTACCGGACAAGGATCTATTTGAATCTGAAGCTCTCTGGCGTGCAGAATGCGCTGAACTGGTCGTCGAGTATAAAAGGAAACTTGCCAAAGCTCGCGGATTGCTTCTCAGCAATAACATTCATAAAAAAGCAATTAATGAAGAATATATCATCAGTTGCAGTTCACCTTTTGAAGACGCAAAAGTATGTACAACCGGAGAATCGATAGCTCAGGATATTCTTGCTATCCAGGAAGAAGGAAACCATGGAACCGTAGTTATTGGCCGTCGCGGAATCAGCAAAGAAGAAGAATTTCTCTTTGGAAGTGTTTCAGCAGAACTCCTCCGCAAGTTCACAAAATGCGCTCTATGGGTGGTCAGCTCTAACTGTGACTAATAAAACTCATGCCACCTGCGCCTGACACCGTTACAGTATGCAGACATACTAGGGTGTGTTCCTCGGTTCCCGCGTTGAGAACGTAGAAACACACCCTAGGCATATTCACTTAAAAAGTCACAGTAACGGCTGAAGAAGCGCGTTTTGCTTTTACTTTTGCCTTTTCAATATCCTCATCAAGGGCAAGAGCCACACCGAGACGACGACGTCCGTGCACTTCAGCTTTACCAAAAAGAAGAAGCTGCGTTTCCGGCTCACTCAACGCTTTATCCAATCCTGAGAAAGTTGCGCCTGTGCCATTTCCTTCTACCAGAACAACACTGGACGCCGCAGCACCACGTTGAACGATTTCCGGAATCGGAAGCCCGAGAATTGCACGAGCATGCAGAGCAAATTCACTGAGATTCTGCGAGATCACAGTCACAAGACCTGTATCGTGAGGACGCGGTGAAACCTCACTAAAAATAACCTCATCGCCCTTCACAAAAAGTTCCACCCCGAAAATACCAAACCCGCCCAATGCATCTGTCACTGTGCGAGCGATTTCCCGTGCACGATCTAACGCAATGGCGGACATAGGTTGTGGCTGCCATGACATCCGGTAGTCTCCATCTTCCTGATAGTGGCCTATCGGGTTGCAGAAACTGGTGCCTCCAGCATGACGCACAGTCAGCAGCGTAATTTCGTAGTCAAACGTTACAAAGCCTTCTATAATAATTCGCCCGCCACCGGTACGCCCACCTTCCTGCGAGTATTTCCACGCGGAAGTAATATCTGCTTCAGTTTTGACGGTGCTCTGCCCTTTGCCGGAAGAACTCATAACGGGCTTAACAACGCAAGGCATACCTACTTCTGCAACAGCAGTGCGGTACTCTTCTTCGGTATCTGCAAAACGGTAAGGGGACGTCGGCACACCAAGATCTTCTGCGGCTAAACGACGAATACCTTCCCGGTTCATGGTGAGCCAAGTCGCCTTAGCAGTTGGAACTATTGTTACACCTTCTTTTTCAAGATCAAGAAGGGTATCAGTTGCAATCGCTTCAATTTCAGGAACGATTAAATCAGGCTGTTCCTTTTCCACTACATCCCGCAACGCTTTACTATCAAGCATGTTGATAGCATAAGAACGATGAGCAATCTGCATGGCGGGAGCATTCTCATAACGGTCAACCGCAACAACTTCCGCACCAAGGCGCATTGCCTCAATGGCTACTTCCTTGCCCAGCTCGCCCGAGCCGAGTAACAAAATTTTGGTTGCAGAATGAGTTAAGGGGGTTCCAATAGATGCCATGTCGCTGCTCCTGTCAAATTTGGGAATCACTATGACTATATTTACGGGTACACAATGCACCTTTTCTGCGGGGGTTTGTCATACTTTTTTACCTGTTGCAAGGGAGTGTCTGAAGTTGTCTCATTACTTCTCACAGCCCTTACCTCCACAGACAGCATATAAAAAAAGAGAATAATGAAAAACTGATCATCAGCCTCTATCTAGTACTATTTTTTATTAAAACTTACACAGTAATATCGCTGGTCTCAGCCTGCATGATATTGTGTTTTTTTCTTTCCTTCTTTGCATCATACATAGCTACATCTGCACGTTTCATCAAATCATCTGGCCCTGTGACATCCCTGCTCCAGCCTGCAATTCCAATGCTGGCTTTCACATACACGTTGCTGCCGCACTCCAAAACGACAGGAGACTCATCAAACGCTGTAAGAATGTCAGCAGCAATCTCTTTCGCCTTATCGCTAGTTCGCATATTCTCCAGAAGGATAACGTATTCATCTCCTCCTATTCGGGCAACCGTATCTGTAAACCGCACCTTTTTGCGAAGCACTGACGCAACATGCCGCAACACAATATTACCTGATTCATGCCCGTAACGATCATTCACAAATTTAAAATCGTCCAAATCAAGATACAGAATATAAAACGGAATATTACTAATTTTGGAACTCTCACAGGCTTTTTCAAGCTTAGCAAATATATTTGGCAGGTTTGCAAGTCCAGTCAACCAATCCTGACGTGCCTGAACTTCCAATTCCTCCCGATGCATTCTGTTCCGTTGAATAAAAAGTAACCCAGACCATAAGGTAACACCTGTTAATGTGGAGAGAATGCCCCACCCCCACGCACAAATAGTAAAAAGAGTCTTTTTCATAGCAGCTAGTTTTTCAATAGTTACATGCTGCATGACAACCCAGTGATACGGGCTGACAACAACGGGCGGAGATGCCTGCCCACCTTTGTCAATTTTAGGAGAAACAGAGAAAACCGGATTTACAGTTGCCCATGTAAACAACCCATCCCTATTTTGAACCTGACCGGAAAGATCCTGCTGCACTAACTTCCAGATAACAGGATACTGTGCTCCAAACATTTTTCCACGGAGTTTCTTCTCATCCTTTTCAAACATAAATGCCCAGCAAACATTCTTATCATCAGAAACAAGCCAGAAGCCTTTATTATTAAGTAGCATCGCGTTGCTCATAACATCCGAGGTTATCTCAAGAAAATGTGCCAGCATCTTCGCTGCATAAAAATTAAGAACAACAAATCCGCTTCGCTCTCCGCTGTCATTAAAAACCGGAGTCACAAAACGGATAACGGGAACATAGGGTACTTCAATTTTTTTATTTTCTATATTGAGATCAAGCGGGGAAACATACACTTCACCAAACCCTAGACGCTGAGATTTTTTAAAATATCCACGATGAGCCTTTGACTGTAATCCTTTTTCAGGAACCACACGCAGCCTTCCCTGTTCGCGATTGATACGAATAATCTCATCCCCCTGTACATTCAACAGACGAACCTGACCATACTCAGGCTTGTTTTCAGCAAAAGTGTACAGTATGCGCAACGCAACGTCTTTATACAGACTTGCCTTGTTCCTTTGATATGAAATAATACCTGCGAGAACACGTACATCTGCAAAAGGAACATTGAAGGACCTCATCAAGCTCGCTTTTCGTATACTTACAGATCTGTTCTGATCTACCCGTAAAAGCTCTTCTTTGTTCTCAACCTTATCGTGATATACTGCAGAGATCACAAAAAAAATCGCATAACAAAAAATTGCAAGTATAGGAAAAAACAGTTTTAACGAACGAGTTGTTAATAGCCCACTCATATATCCCCACAAAAATGTCTAACCAACGCTACGTACACCATAAGAATACGTTACGCAGGTACCGATTGATATAGCAACGTAACTAGTGATTACAAAAATGACTCTTGCAGACGTAACTATCATCGTGTTTTTACCACATATAAAATAGAAAGAGATAGCAAAGCAAAACAGAATGCTAAACGAGGAAAAGACCGACTCACACGGCAAGTCAGTCTTTTTTTTGCTACTGTTAAAAACAGTTTTTCTTATAAAAACCAAAGTAAAAAATCATTCTTTGAAAAATCTGCAACTAAGAAGAATAACGCAAAGAAAAGCTGCATAATAATAACAAGAACATACAGAACGAGTTCTTCAGAGCGCTTAATTTTTTCAATAAAACGGGATTCACCATCAGCGATATCGCGTATTGCCCACAGCAAGAACATAACCCCGACGCCCCACTGCCAGTTAAAAATAATGCAAAGTAACGCGAAAAGCAGTGCGCATATAGTACGCCATCTCTGTGCTAACATATTCCGCTCCCTTCTTTCCTGCCGAACATGCAGGGCTTTGGCTCAATTACTGGGTAATAGAACTATAGTACCTCCCTGTTCGTCTTTCGGGCAACCAAAATAAGTTGTTATTCTTTACTATATGCATAGTTATACAAAAAATACTCGATCTGTACCTATCAGAACAAGTTAGTTTTTTTTGACTATATTTATTGACAGCACACCACCTTATCGATAATAGGAATCTATACTAAATAAACATCAGGAGTTTCCCATGGAAGCTAACGTTCTTGAAGCAATGAAAAACGCAGGTAAACCTGTCCGCCCAGGTGAAGTAGCAGAAGTATTGGGTGTTGATAGTAAGGAAGTATCCAAAGCAATAAAAAAACTGAAGGAAGCTGGTAAGATTCACTCTCCCAAGCGTTGCTACTACGCTCCTACAGAATAATCTCTTTGCCTTATCGTGAGTGTCCTGCCAAAGTTCCTTCCCCACTTTGTCTGCACCGCAAGACGCCTAACGGCAAAAAAATAGCCTATGTCATAACTGACATAGGCTATTTCCATTTTTAGTCTAAAACACTCTACTCTTCGTCAAACCGACAGTGTGTTGGCAAGTCAACGTCAAATTGACGGATCAGGTCTGAATGCTCACGTAAAATTGCGAATGTGGAGGACTTACGGAAGGAACTGTTACGGTTGGTTCTGAACAACAAGTTCAAATCCCAGATTGTATCAACATCATTCCAGTCCGGCAGACGAATAAGTTCAAGACCGGCATTCTGCATTTTGGAAAGGGTTGCACGATACACATCGCGTGTTGACCAAGGTATTTCGTCGAACACTTCAGGAATAAAAGTGTCCTTTCTGAAACCGATCAGGTAGTACCCACCGTCGTATGAAGGACCTACAGCTGCATCTTGCATATCAAGATCTAAAAACGCTTTCGTGATCAGTTCCGGTGGGAAATCAGGTATATCACTACCGATGATAATCACACGCCGGAACCCTTCGTCAAAAGCGGACTGCATGGCATGCTTCATACGCGCACCAATGTCATCCCCTTTCTGTTCGCGATATTCGTACTGAGATCCAAGCCAGCTTTTAAAGTTCTTTCCCGAGCCGTTTGTTCCGTATGGAGCGTAGCAAATACGAAGTTGCGAATCTACCGTCTCAAATCCTTTGAGCATGTCCTGTACAAAGTTACGGTACAATGAGGTAGCAACATCTTCGCCAACAACTTTGGCAAGTCGTGTTTTAACATTGCCGTGCTCCGGATATTTAATGAAAAAAAGAATACATGTGTCGGTCATTAAAGCTACCCCTTCATGGCGCGATACCAATTCGAAAGTGTTTGAGCAGAAACGCCTGCCCCGTATAATAAACGCAACAGCACGTTGCGTAACGTACATTTATATATGCCTTCCGTTTCCCATCTGCGGGCAGACGTAGAAACCGGGGAATTGATAATTACGACAGGTTCGTTACGTCCACGAATCCTGCGCATTATATCCACATCTTCCATAAGTGGAATGGGAGCATATCCTGAAAGCTCTTCAAAATATGTTCGAACAAAAAACTGTGCCTGATCCCCGTACGGAGTACGGGTTAGCCTGTTACGCCAATTGGCCAGCATACTTACAAGATATAAGAACCTGCTATCGCTGGCAATAGAGAGGGTAAAAGCCCCCGCCTTTGCACTAGATTTTGCAGGAGTGCTCTTTTCAAATACGTTACGGATCAAATCAAAAGCACGGACAGGAAGTACCGTATCTGCATGCAAAAACAACAAAACATCACCTGTAGCCCGTGCTGCACCGGCGTTCATCTGCACAGCACGCCCCTGAGGAGATTTCACAGAAATGACTCCAACATGCTTAATAGCTGCAAGCGTTGTTGCTTCCGGATCTCCATCCGCAACGATAACTTCCACAGCAGGAGGAACGTCTGCTTCTGCCGCGCGCTGAAATACATGCGCGATGCGTTCATTAATACCGGCGGCTTCATGCCACACTGGTATAACTACACTTACAGAAAATGAATCCATACATCCTCAGAAACAATACATGTATAGCTATAGTACATACACGGCACAACGCCCGCAAGCCGTGCCTTACAATAGCACAGACTACTTTTTATTCTGTTTGTAGGCATGGGTAGCCAGACGGCCAAGCTCCTTAAGACGTCTGTCGACACGATCAAAGAGAGAATCCTTGGTGAAAGAACCGTCTTTGCGTCTGGAACCACATTTCATACCAGTAAGCAGTTCCAGAGCCTCTTCAATGTACGTCACTGGATAAATGCTGAAGAGTCCCTCTTCCACCTTGTCAGCAATCTCGCGTTTCAGCATGAGCTGATCCACATTGTCTTTAGGCATAATAACGCCCTGTAGCCCCGTAAGGCCACGACGTGAACAAATATCGAAGTACCCCTCAATCTTGCGGGTAACACCGCCCACAGCGAGGATCTCACCACTTTGAGAAACGGCACCGGTGAAAGCAAGCGATTGGGACAATGGGACCTCTGCAAGTGCGGAAAGCAACGCAGCAAGTTCGGCACCGGAGGCAGAGTCACCTTCAACACCGGCATATCCCTGCTCAAAATATAACGAGCCGGTCAACACCAGCGGCTTATTGTGTGCAAACATACCAATGAGGTAACTCTTCAAGATCATCATCGCTTTAGTATGAATAGGCCCACTCAGCTCTGCTTCGCGTTCGAGGTCAATAACCCCGCCGTGTCCTACGCCAACTGTAGACGCTATCTGATGCGGTAAACCAAACTCAAAATCACCATACATGGACACGGAAAGTCCGTTAACACGGCCAATCTTTTCGCCATGAGTGGTAACTTTAATCAAGTCACGATCATATTCTTCAAAGAATAATTCTTCGTACAGATTATTCCGGTAATGACGTGTAACGAGTGTCTTGTGAACAACAGCCCCATCCACGGCTTTTTTCTTATCCATGGATGCCAGCGCAGATGCTTCAATCATAATCTCCCTAATCAAGGGAAACTTAAGAGAAAGACGGGTCTGATCTTCAACAATGCGTGAACCGTAGTCGATAACTTCTGCCATGGCCTCTTTAGTGAACGGCAATAAGTCACCATCATCAATAATGCCTGCCATACGATGCAGGTAAACTGCATAGCCTTCTTTGTCTCGCAGCATTGCATCATTGAGATGGGCTTTGATCTTAAACAGTTTTGGGAAACGATCATCAGATTCCAGCAACTGTTCATAAATTTCTTCAGCGCCTATCAAGATAACTTTAAGATCAAGCAAAAGCGGTTCAGGTTCTATACCTTTTGTTTTGGTTGCTTCCTGCCCTTCTTCTGTATCTTCAATACGAACCATGCCGGAACGCAACGCGCGCATAAGTCCTTCCCATGAACCACTCTGAGAAAGAATATCTTCTATATGCAACAGCAGGAACCCGCCATTTGCCTGATGCAATGAACCGGATTTAATAAGAGAAAAGTCTGTAATCAACGCACCCATTTCAGCTTCACGCTCAATACAACCAAGAAGGTTTGTCACTGTAGGGTGATCATCAAGAATAATCGGTGCACCCTTTGTTTCTGAATGGTCGACAAAGACGTTAATCTCATATGGGGCAGTAGCATCTTCCGGATGCTGTTGCTGCAGAGCCTCCGGCAAAGAAAGAGGAGCATTGGAAGGTTCTTTCGGCAGCAACGCCTCCACATGCTCTAAAATATCTTCCTTGGCAGCATTGAAAAACCCAGTAAGAGTCTCACTATGACAACACTCTTCATATTCTTTAATTACCGGCTGCAGCAACTCTTCAAGAACTTCAGTGGTCAGTTCTTTATCTAAATTTTGCTCTTTAGTACGAAGCGCCTGCTCTGCATTATTCATATTGCGCAGCAAGGTGTTCAAAGCCTGCAACAGCTTATCACCCTTATTTTTAAGGCTTTTTTTCAATGCTTCGTCAATACGTTCGAACTCTTCTTCTGAAAGACGCTTTCCATCGATAAGCGGGTACAGTGTGATGCTGCCCTGCTCATCCAGATCCATATGGAATCCTTCTTTTCCAGCAATAGAATCCATCTCTTTAAACAAAGCATCCCGCTCGTCTGCAAACTGCTCCATGATGATGGTACGTTTTTTCAGATAGCTGTCACTTTCAAAACGCTTAGGAAGTTCCTTTCGCACATTTGCGATGGCCTGAGAAAAATCCTGCTTAAGAGCACGCCCTTTACCCGCTGGTACAGTAAGCAGAATCGGTGCATCGGGATCGTCAAAATTATTCACGTACAGCATATCTGGCGGAACAGGCAACGCCTGCGCCTTTTCACGCAAGAATTCTTGTAACATGTAGTTACGGCCAAGGTTGGCACAACCTGCCAAAAAGATGTTGTAGCCGTTATCTTTAATATGCAAAGCAAGTTCAAGTGCCTGCATCGCACGAGGTTGTGGTGCATGAACAAAGCTCACATCTAGCTTAATATCGTTGCTGCTTTTGTATGGAATATGAGAAAGCGCAAGTTTAGCGCGTAGTTTTTTGGCAGGAAGAGGCCGGATCTTGCTCATGATGCTCCAGTTATGATCGGTAACTGATTTGAAATTTAGATAATTATGGACTGGTACTGAAATAACATACACCTGATCACAAAGTCACGTGCAGTACCAATTGTAAACATACCTGTTTGATATTTGAATGTCACTAGAGAGAGTTCATTTCACAGAAAAAGGTACGGCACTCTAAACAAGAGCACCGCACCGTTCATGAATATTTTTTTCTAACCAGACAAGATTTATTGGCGGTCAGTGGCCATGGCACTCTTGAACTGCACCACATTAGTGCCAGCACCTTTCTGGTAATAGAAATTCTGATCAAACGATGCTTGCCGCATCACACTTATAAGCTTTTCAGCATCCGTCGTATGATAAAAGACACCGTTATAAAAGGCCAAATACCCTGTCGTTAGATCAGACTGAAGCACTTTCTCAGCATTGCCAATAATGCACTTGTAAGAATTGGCAGACAATCCACCCCAATCTGCTGCGTGCATCCCTTCGCAAGAGCCCATACAAAGAACGGGGGCTTCCCCAAGAAGTTTCTTAAATGGCTCAAGAAGCTTTTGCAATTCACTCCAGGAGACATATTCACCACTTGTTAACCCGATACCTGTTTTGTTTCCATGCATACTCAAATGAATTATCGGGTATGGATTTACACCTCCCTGCAATTTCTTTCTCAGCACCAGTTCTTCCAATGCCTGACCTAGCGCATACGTGAACATTTCCTTATTTAATGCCAAAAAATATTCACATGGAATACGAATTGAGGTTAGTGCATCGCGCAACCCAGTTGCAATACTACGACCATTGCACAAATCCATCGGTGACTGCGAGTCAACAACATACACAAAGTAATTATACATGTTCGCTCCATAATTCTATACGTTGTATGAAGAAGCCCAGAGCAACAATAAAGTCACTCTGAGCTTCTATTATGGGGTGGGGAATATTAGCCAAGCGGTTTTGGTTCGCTCCAAGTATTATCGCTGTTTAATTCGACATACATGCTGCTTTCGCCTGCTTTGAATTCGATTTCACACACATTCGTCAGTTCTTCCAGATCAATGACATCACCCGGAGTAAAATCACCGAAGACAGCCCAGTATTTTGGATGTGGAGTGAACTTGTAGGTAAAGTTAGGCTGTGCTTTTAAAGCAATTGCAGGAATCCCTGCCATACTTACCCCAACAGTTGCCAGTCCAGCAGGCACACTACCATCCTGAACAATGTGAAGCGTACCTTTTCCACTTTCAGAGGAAGGTCGCAGAGGACCAAAATAGAAGTCATTCACTTTATGGTTGTATGAAAGAGTCACGACATTACTGTTTGAAGGATCGATAGTTTTAGTCTGCCATGTGCGGTATTTTGCTACATCACCAAGAGCGCCATCACGGCTCCATGAGCATCCGTAGTCAACTTCCCATTTCATTTCGAGATTTGCATCAGGAGCGCAGCTTTTTACCAGCCATGCAAGCGAAAGGGCTTCATACTTTTCTAAGTCCGGGTTTTTTTGAAACAAACAAAAATTCATGTTGTTTTTTGAATTGTTCTTGAAAACTACATTGTACTGCATAACAATCTCCTACGGTTATAGTGTTATGAAAAACCTATTATTAGGTTACTTCTTTATGATGTATTTTCTTATAGCTACCTGGTGTAACGATATATTTTTTTTTAAATTTCTCTATTACATGATCTTGTTTGCATATCCCAAATTCTATACATGCATTTTCAATTGTATATTTCCGATCTTGAGATATTTTCAAACGTAATCTGTACATTTTTTCTTGTTCAATAAATTTAAAAATAGAGAACTCTGTATATTTTTTGAGCAAATTAGAACTGTAACTTCGACTAATATTCATCTTCTGCAATATAGATGCTGTCTGCATTACTGAAAGTTCATTGTTTGATGCTGCCAAAACAATGCTTGCAATTCTTTCAACAATTTTTTTTTGCTCATCCATTACATTTCTCCGTTGAAATAGAATTTACACCGCATTACTGACTAATATAACCGCCAAATTTAACTATGTTGTGTCCTCTCTTCATGCGGCTTATGAAGCCACATAAAAATATAAAAGCTTCTATATAGCTGCTTTTATTTAACCTTCATACCTGAAACATTTTTGGGGGATAGAGCTAAAAACTTTTCACAAAATAAAAGCCCCCTGTACAACCGTACAGGGGGCCTCTTTGTTATCTTCACCATCTCCAATAACTCTAAATTGCCATATCAAAAAAAAACCCCAAACACGTAACATGTGCTTGGGGTTTAATTCTATAAGAGGGCTTTAGTTATGAAGCATTACACTCCATCATCATTAAGCCGTAACTTTTTTATACTGCAATACAAAATTGTCAGCCTAATAAAGCAGATTAGAGCCTAATCTTAACGCATAGTTTCTTCAGCAGCTTCTACAACATGCTCAACGGTAAAACCGAAGTGCTTGAAGAGTTCACCAGCCGGTGCAGATTCACCGAAGGTAGTCATGCCGATTACACGACCTGCAAGACCTACATATTTATACCAGAAATCAGCTGCCGCTGCTTCGACTGCAACGCGGGCAGTAACGGAAGAAGGCAATACGCTTTCTTTGTATTCTGCATCCTGAGCATCAAAGATATTAGTACAAGGCATAGAAACAACACGAACCTTACGACCTACAGTAGTAAGGCGATCATATGCTTCTACAGCGAGACCAACTTCAGAACCGGAAGCGATAAGGATACACTCAGGAGTACCTTCACAGTCACGAAGTACGTAACCACCACGTTTAACATTAGCGAGAGCTTCTTCAGTGCGTTCCATAAACGGCAGAGTCTGACGGGACATGGAGAAGCAGGAAGGAGCATTCTTGGTTTCGATACCGGACTTCCACGCTTCGATGGATTCAACAGTATCGCAAGGACGCCATACATGACAGTTAGGGATCAAACGCAGACCAGCAAGATGTTCAACAGGCTGATGGGTAGGGCCGTCTTCGCCAAGACCGATGGAGTCGTGGGTAAGTACCCAGAGAGTACGGATGCCCATGAGAGCGGAAAGGCGAATTGCGTTCTTAGCGTAGTCGGAGAATACGAGGAAGGTACCAGCGTAAGGAATGATACCGCCATGCAGTGCCATACCGTTCATCATAGCACCCATGCCGAACTCACGAACGCCGTAAGACATGTAGTTTCCATCCCAGTTCTCTTTGCAGAGAAGCTCATACTGATCCCACTTAGTACCTACAGAACCGGTGAGGTCTGCAGATCCACCAAGGAGTTCAGGCATGGCAGGGCCGAAAGCGTTAAGCGCAACCGGAGAATCTTTACGGGTTGCAGCAGATTTAGCGGCAGCGTTTGCTGCATCAATTGCTTTCTGTGCAAGATCTTCGAAAGATTCTGGGAGATCACCAGCCATGCGGCGGATAAATTCTTTAGAAAGTTCAGGATGTGCAACCTGGTAGCTTGCAAACATGCCGTCCCATTCTTTTTCAGCTTCTGCACCACGCTCACGAGCGTTCCATGCATCAGCAACCTCAGTTGGGATTTCAAAAGCAGGATGAGCCCAACCGATTTCTTTACGGGTAGCTGCGATCTCATCATCGCCAAGAGGAGCACCGTGGGTTGCAGCAGTACCCTGCTTGTGCGGAGCACCGAAACCAATGATTGTGCGACAGCAGATGAGAGAAGGTTTAGCAGTTTCTGCTTTTGCTTCTTCAACAGCTTTTTTGATTGCTTCAGGGTTATGCCCATCTACGTTGCGAACGACATGCCAGCCGTATGCTTCGTAGCGTGCAGCGGTGTCTTCGTCGAACCAGTGGTCAACTTTACCGTCAATGGAGATACCGTTATCATCCCAGAATGCGATCAATTTACCGAGACCAAGAGTACCGGCAAAAGAACATGCTTCGTGAGAGACACCTTCCATTAAACAACCATCACCCATGAAAACGTAGGTGTAGTGATCTACAACGTCAAAGCCGTCACGGTTGAAGTGCTTAGCGAGTGCTTTTTCAGCAACTGCCATACCCACTGCGGTAGCGATACCCTGACCAAGAGGGCCAGTAGTAAGTTCAACACCCGGAGTCATGCCATATTCTGGATGACCCGGAGTTTTTGAACCCATCTGACGGAAATTTTTGATCTCTTCGAGGCTCAGGTCGTAACCGGAGAGATGCAGTAAAGAGTAAATAAGCATGGAAGCATGACCGTTAGACAGTACAAAACGGTCACGGTTAGCCCATGCAGGGTTGCTTGGGTTATGCTTAAGAAAATCGTTCCAGAGAACTTCAGCAATATCAGCCATACCCATTGGCGCGCCTGGGTGGCCTGAGTTTGCTTGCTGCACAGCGTCCATGCTCAGAGCGCGGACTGCATTGGCGAGGTCTTTACGAGAAGGCATCGTTTCCTCCTAAAAGAATGATGCGATAAAATTTTTTCCAGCTGGTTGCTGTGGCTGTCGATAGACATTAATCGCCGCCATGACAACCGTTGATAACGTCTCTCAAAAAGACCGTTATGCGTTACGAGCTATCTCTTCAAACATCTTCAAGCGATCTGCGTACGGCGGAAAACCAAAAAATGCAGAACCGGATACAAGCACGTCTGCGCCATTACGTATCAATTCAGAAGTGTTATCAGGATCCACCCCGCCATCAACCTGAATAAGGGTTGAAAGGCCGCGCTTCTTAATCATATCCGAAAGCTCTGCAATTTTACGCATGCTGAACGGAATAAATTTTTGTCCACCGAATCCCGGGTTAACACTCATAATGAGCACCATGTCCAGTTCATCGAGAACATAATCAAGAACAGAGAGAGGAGTATGCGGGTTAAGAGCCACGCCCGCCTGCGCACCTTTTCGCTTAATTTCAGCAATTGTGCGTTCAAGGTGATTGGTTGCTTCTGCATGAATAACAACCATATCTGCACCGGCATCCACAAAGTCTTCAACGTAGCGCTCCGGCTGCTGAACCATCATATGAACGTCAAAAAAGAGGTTACTCTCTTTACGGAGACGTTTAATAATAGGTGCTCCAAGAGTAATATTAGGTACAAACATGCCGTCCATGACATCCCAGTGTACCCACTTCAGTCCTGCCTGTTCGAGTGCCTGTAATTCCTCAGCAAGTCTGCCGAAGTCAGAAGACAATAACGAAGGTGAAAGGATCATAGTATCTTCTCTGTGGCTTTCGCCGGTTATGGTACTGTGCGGGTGTGCTCGCCCCCAACGGACATCACACACAAAAATACGGGTACATCAATGACGACCCGTTATAAGCAAATCACGGAGCGATGCGAGTTCTGTAATGATCTCCTCGACATCAATTGCACCGGAAGCTTCTGTTCCATACAGAGGCTTCTCTGTGCCGCTCCCTGCACAAAAAGCCTCTATCTCCGGCCCGGGAAATTCCGGACCGGTGATAGAGCCATGTATTTCTTCATATTGACCAAGCACCTTACGGGCGCCTTCAATGGTCAAACCGCGTTCGTAAAGCAAATGCCGTATCGCCCGCAACAGAAGTATATTCTGTTCGGAATACATACGCTGCCCCTTTTGGGTGCGTATAGGGATAAGCTGTTTGAATTCTGTTTCCCAAAACCGCAAGACATACGGTTTTAAGTTCAACAGGGTAGCAGCCTCACCGATACGATAGGTCTTTGCTTTCATACGTCTCCCTGCAGAGCTGTTTCCTGACTAAATGCGAACAGGCAATGCGCTTTCGAGAGATTTAACCACCTTTTTACGCTCTTTGTCTACATCCTTATCTTTCAATGTCTTTGAACCATGACGGAAAGTAAGGCGGAAAGTCAAATTGCGAGTTTCTTCAGCATCTTCTGACACTTCAGGTACGAACACGTCGATCAGTTCCATCTTCTCAAGAAGCGGCAATTTTGTTGCTGCAACCTGATCAAAGATAGCCTGAACATTAAGTGTAATCGGAGCGATTACAGTGAGGTCGTTCCATGCAGACTGATGCACAGGCAAGCTGGAAAATTTAACACAGCTTGCTACATACAATCTACTCAGTTCGTCTGTATCAAGATCTGCAAACCAGACATCTTTTTTAGCATTGTAGGCATCAGCAATCACAGGATTGATTCTTCCGATAGTGCCAACTTTCTGGTTGCCAACGACAACATCTACAGCCGGAGACAGCCATACATGATCTTCTGCAAGAGTAAAGCTAGGCTCTCCTACATGAAGATGTGCAAGAAGATGTTCTACGCAACCTTTAATATCAGCATACTCTGCTTCAGAAGTCATACGAGGGTATGCAGAATCAAAACGGTCACCGTAGAACAAAATGTTAAGGCGGCCGGATTCGCGAACAGTTGTATCACTTGATTCATCAGCTTCAAAGATATGCGCAAGTTCAAACAAACGCAGACCGGTGTTGCCGTGTCCCAAGTTATAGCGAAGGTTCTGCAAAAGCCCCGGAGCAAGTTCTGTGCGCATCGCATCCTGCTCAGAAGAGAGCGGATTCATGATAGTGATGCGGTTGTCTGTAGGCAAATTAAACAGATCAAGATCTGCATGACCAACGAAAGAGTAGTTGATCGCTTCATTCAGTCCGAGACCGCAGCCCCAGCGTTTAATGAGAGACCAGAACTCGTACTCGTTGCAATCATCATTACGTGCTTCTAGAGTACGTTTCACTTGAGGAAGAACAGGCTCAATACGATCCATGCCGTATACGCGTGCAACCTCTTCAATAAAATCTACTTCGCGCTCATAGTCGAGACGGTTGCTAGGCGGTACCACTGTCCAGTCCGCAGTATCTGCGCCGGAGATAGTACAGCCAAGCTTTTCAAGGGTAGCTTTGCAGAAAGAATCATCCACATCTACGCCAAGAAGATCACGACAACGCTGCGGGCGGAACTGAAGCTCAGGAGCAACCCAAGGCTTTGGTTCAGCTTTACATATGCCTTTACGGACGGTTGCACCAGTAAGCTCAGCAAGCATAGCTGCTGCGCGATCCATTGCTTCTGGACAATGTAACTGATCAACACCGCGTTCAAAGCGGAAAGAAGCATCAGAGGAGAGACCAAGGCGACGTGCAGTGCGGCGTACAGATGCAGGTTGGAACACAGCTGATTCAAGGAAAATACGTGTAGATCCATCATGAATTTCGCTGTTAGCGCCACCCATAACACCGGCAAGGGCAACACTTTTGCTACCGTCTTTGATCATAAGATCCGTTGCCTTCAGTGTCCGTTCCTGCTCATCAAGAGTAATGAACTTTTCACCTTCAGCAGCCGTATCTATAATAACCTTGGCACCATCAAGACGATCAAGGTCAAATGCGTGAAGCGGCTGACCAAAACCCATCATGATGTAGTTGGTCACGTCTACGATATTCGAAATAGGACGCAAGCCGACAGCTACAAGACGGTACCGCATCCATGCAGGAGACTGACCAATGGCAGCACCTTCAAGAATACGACCGTAGTAGCAATAACATTTATCTGCATCGGTAATTTCGATTGCCACTTCATCAGAGCAATCATCACCGGACTCAACAAGAGTATACTCAGGTACGGTGAGCGGCAGATCAAAAGCAAGTGCAACCTCACGGGCAACACCGAGAACACTCAAGGAGTCCGCACGGTTAGGAGTGATGGAAATATCCAGCACTACTTCATCCAGATTCAAGGACTCGACAAGGCTTGCACCCGGCACGAGTTCTTCCGGAAGCTCCATGATGCCATCATGTGCGTCTGAAAGTCCAAGCTCACGCTCTGAACAAATCATACCCATGGATGGAATACCACGAAGTTTTGTCTTTTTAATCTTGGTGCCGTCAGGCATTTCAGAGCCAACTTTGACTACAGCAACTTTCAGTCCTTTACGAACATTCGGTGCACCGCAGACAATGTTTAACAGCTCTGCTTCGCCAACATCGACCTTACATACAGAAAGTTTTTCTGCTTCAGGATGTTTTTCACACTCAACAACGTGACCGATAACCATTGGCTTAATGCCTTCAAACGGATGAATTACTTCTTCCACTTCAAGACCAAGCATGGTCAGCGCGTCATCAAGTTCCTGAATTGTTCCGGTAAACGGAACAAACTCTTTCAACCAGTTGATACTTAAAAGCATGGTACTATTCTCCCCTGCTAGATAAACTGGTTAAGGAAACGCACATCGTTCTCGAAGAACATGCGGAGGTCACCAATGCCGTATTTAAGCATTGCAACACGCTCCACACCAAGACCGAAAGCAAAGCCGGTGTATTTTTCCGGATCATAGCCAACTTTCTTGAACACTTCAGGATCAACCATGCCACAACCAAGGATTTCAACCCAACCAGTCTGCTTGCAGACACGACAAGGCTTGCAGTCCACTACGCCGTCGCCACCGCACATGCAGCAAGAAATATCTACTTCTACGCTAGGCTCGGTGAACGGGAAGAAACTAGGACGGAAACGAACTTTGGTTTCCGGCCCGAACACTTCCTGAAGAAAGGCGGTAAGGGTACCGCGGAGCTCTGCAAGGCTTACTTTTTCGCCAACCAGCAGACCTTCGATCTGATGGAACATAGGTGTGTGTGTAAGGTCAGAATCACGACGGTACACTTTACCAGGTGCGATAATAGCAAGCGGTGGTTTCCGCTTGAGCATAGTACGTGCCTGCATTGGAGATGTGTGCGTACGCAGAAGAATATTATCTGTTACGTACAGGGTATCCTGCATGTCACGCGCTGGATGCTCTGGAGGCAGATTGAGCGCTTCGAAGTTATAAAAATCGTTCTCTACTTCAGGACCGGTTACGATGTCGTATCCAAGCCCTTTGAAGATATCACAGATTTCTGTCATCACCTTGGTGATAGGGTGCAATGAACCCTGCCAAGGCATACGTCCCGGCATTGAAGGGTCAAACTTGGCAAGTTTGTCCGCTTCTGCTGCGTTTTCAAGTTTAGTTTTGCACTCATCAAGCAAGCCAGTAAGCTTACCCTTTACGATGTTTGCAGTTTTACCAACTTCCGGACGTTCTTCTGGAGACAGTTCTGGAAGACGTTGCATGATCTGCGCGAGTTTACCCTTTCGACCCAAGAAGGCTACACGCAAATCTTCCACTACGCTTAATGAAAAAGCCTGATCCAGGCCGCTGTTAAGCTCCTGAACCAGGCTTTCTAATTCGTGAATCAGGCTCATACCTGAAAGTGCTACTTAGCTCAGCTTAGCTTTTGCGATTTCGCAAAGCTGGGCAAAGTGCTCTTTTTCGCGAACTGCAAGGTCAGCAAGGACCTTACGGTTCAGTTCAACACCAGCCAGGGTCAGGCCGTGCATGAACTTGCTGTAGGAAAGACCGTTCAAACGGGCGCCAGCGTTGATACGCAGGATCCAAAGACGACGAAACTCACGTTTCTTGGTCTTACGGTCACGGTAAGAATAAACTAATGCATTTTCTACTGCTTCACGTGCTGTGCGGTACAGTTTAGAACGACCGCCACGGAAGCCTTTAGCCATTTTCAAATATTTCTTATGACGACGATGAGCCGCCAAGCCTCTCTTGACTCGCATGGATACCCTCCAGGGTCTTTGTCACTCCGTGAGGCGAGAGATGTGCCAACGGAGCGCGAAAAAATGTTATATACTAAAGTGATACGTCTTATGCGTTAGGAAGCATGCGACGAACAGCTTTTTCATTGCTTCTATCAACAATAGCAGACTGACCGAGATTCATTTTACGCTTTGCACTTTTCTTAGTCAGGATATGACGAAGGTTCTGCTTGCGACGTTTGATCTTGCCGGTACCAGTCAAAGAAAAACGCTTTGCAGCGCCACGTCTGGTTTTAATCTTTGGCATGTTAATCTCCTTACCGTTATTGCTGTACTGTCATTCTACAGCGTAACGACAGCACGCGAGAGAAAACCCCTTGCAGTACAAGGAGTTTTCAGAAAATTCCTCTGAGCAAAGCGCAGAACAACAAGTATAACTACGCGAAGCGGGGATATTGCTCTAATTCAATCACAAAATCAAGCCAGAATGCTTATTTTTTCGCAGTCGGCACCAGCAACATGTGCAGGGTACGTCCTTCGGAACGTGGCATCTGGTCCACTTTTGCGATATCCTTAGTATCCTCCATAGCCCGTTCCAAAATTGTAAGACCGCGATCTTTATGAACGATTTCACGTCCACGGAAGAACACAGTAACCTTACAACGGTCACCGGCTTCAAGGAAGCGACGAATGTGCTTAAGTTTAGTCTGGTAATCGTGCTCGTCAGTTTTTGGACGAACTTTGATTTCTTTAACCTGAACTACAGCAGCATTTTTCTTTGCTTCCTGTTTCTTCTTTTTCTGCTCGAACTTGTACTTACCATAGTCCATGATCTTGCAGACAGGTGGTTCAGCATTAGCAGCCACCTCAACGAGGTCGAGTCCTTTTTCTTTAGCGATGTCGATGGCCTGGTTTCTTCCAAGAATTCCAAGCTGCTCACCAGTTTCACTAATAACACGAACCTCACGCGCACGAATTTGTTCGTTACGCTTAGTCATATCTTGCGGCTCTTGCCGACGATATTTAGGAAAAGCGATAGCTTAACCCTCCGCTTTTAAACGGTTCTTCACAATCAGCTTTAATAAGCTCTACCACTTCCGAAACAGATTTCAGACCAAGGTTTTCGCCCTTACGCATGCGTACGTTCACACCTTGTTCTTCAACCTCTTTATCCCCGATAACTAGCATATACGGGATCTTAGAAACCTGGGCTTCACGAACTTTGTAACCCAGCTTTTCATTACGAGTATCTGCTTCAACGCGGATTCCTTCTTTACGAAGCTCCGCTTTGATTTCTTCTGCAAATTCGTTGTGTGCATCGGTGACAGTTAGCACACGGGCCTGTACCGGAGCAAGCCAAGTTGGGAATGCACCAGCATAGTGTTCAGTAAGAATACCAATAAAACGTTCAACTGAACCAAGAATAACGCGATGAACCATTACAGGGCGGTGACGTTCACCATCTTCGCCCACGTACCCTAAATCAAAGCGTTCTGGCAAGGTAAAATCACACTGAACGGTAGCACATTGCCATTCTCTGTCAAGACAATCACGGAGTTTAATATCAATCTTTGGTCCGTAAAAAGCGCCGTCACCTTCGTTAATCTCGTAAGGAAGATCAATGGCCTTAAGCGCTTCAATCAGGGATTCCGTTGCCAGATCCCAATCAGCGTCATCGCCAATGGATTTTTCAGGACGGGTGGAAAGCTCAAGAGAGTATTCAAAACCAAAAACATTCATAATGTCTTTAACAAAGTTAAGAACACCAACAATCTCTTCCTGAAGCTGATCAGGGCGGCAAATAATATGAGCATCATCCTGAGTGAACTGACGAACACGCATAAGACCATGCAACACACCGGACTTCTCGTGACGGTGAACCACTCCAAGCTCAAAATAGCGCATTGGAAGGTCACGATAGCTACGCATGTGAGACTTATAAATAAGCATGTGCGCAACACAGTTCATTGGCTTTACGCCGTATGGCACTTCGTCGATTTCGGTGAAGTACATATTTTCACGGTAGTTGTCGTAATGACCGGAGCGTTCCCAAAGCTCTCGCTTGAGAATCTGCGGTGCCTGTACGATATCGTATCCGCGTTTTAAATGCTCTTTTCGTTCAAAGTCTTCAAGGATAGTACGGATAAGGGCACCTTTTGGATGCCAGTAGGCCATACCAACTCCGCCCTCTTCCTGAAAGCTGAAAAGGTCAAGTGCTGCACCAAGCTTGCGGTGATCACGTTTTTTCGCCTCTTCAAGACGGTTGAGGTATTTTTTGAGTTCCTTAGGATCAGAGAACGCAGTACCGTAGATACGTGAAAGCATTGGGTTCTTTTCATCTCCGCGCCAGTAAGCACCAGCAACAGACATGAGTTTAAACGACTTAACGTATCCGGTTGTTGGAAGATGCGGGCCACGACAAAGGTCTGCAAAATCGCCGTGACGATAAATGGAAACCACATCGTCATCGACAGCATCAATAAGTTCAAGCTTGTAGCTTTCTCCCATATCAGCAAACAATTTTTTCGCTTCGTCTTTGGAAACAACTTCGCAAGTAAATGGAGCAGCCTCACGGATAATCTTGGTCATCTCCGCTTCAATCGCTTCAAGGTCTTCAGTAGTAAACGGGCGCTCTACGTCGAAGTCGTAGTAAAAACCGTTTTCAATGGAAGGACCAATGGTAACTTTAGCAGAAGGGAACAAACGCTTAACTGCATCAGCCATAATGTGCGCAGTTGAGTGTCTGAGTAAGGCAAGACCTTCCGGCGTGTCCGCGTATACAGGCGTGATTTCATCACAACCTGTCGGAATAGTTGCAGTGAGATCAAGCGTTGTCGTGCCGCACTTTGCAGCCAACACAGTCTTGAATTTTTTACCGCTGAGTACTTCTCTCAGGGCATCACGGCAGCTTGCTTCTGCTGCTACCTCTACAACTTGTCCTTCAATAGACACGTTCACGATGGTATCTCCTGAAAATTTTCGAATATATAAAAAAAAGGGAGGCTATCGCCTCCCTACAATCCGTCAGTGTTGGTAGGCACGAGCAGTATCGAACTGCTGACCCCTACCATGTCAAGGTAGTGCTCTACCACTGAGCTACGCGCCTACACCGTTACGGCGAAGATGGTATTTACGCATTCCCCACCCAATCGTCAAGTGGAAAAGGTACACTTTCCTCTTTTTTCTTGCAAGCAAACAGTAAGCACACCCTGATGATATCAAGATGCCCCCCTATATAATATTCCTCACAGGAGTAACATGAGAAATTCACTATGGTAAAATAAAATGCCTGAACCAACTTTTTTTTGACACGACTTCTGTTTTTTGACCCGTGTCACAGAATAAAATTCATAGGATAGCTAGGTTGCATTCAATGGCAACGAACTTCTTTCGCGCATCAAATAACTTCTAATTGCTGTCAAGTTGCTGTTCGATGAGACACACAAAATTTTTTAGCCCATATGAGGTGTACCAGTATGTTGGATTTCTTGAAAAAAATTTTTACGGCAGACGAAGCAACTCAAGTTAATACTCAAAAAAAGGAGTTACCTATGTTCTGTAACCAGTGTGAGCAAACCGCAAAAGGTATCGGTTGTGACAAAATTGGCGTATGCGGCAAAAAAGCAGACGTTGCAGCACTTCAGGATCTCACAGTCTATGCACTGCGCGGCCTTGCTCTTACTGCGCTAAAAAAAGGTGACAGCAGCAACAACCTTGGCCATTTTACTGCCAAAATGCTCTTCACCACTCTTACCAATGTTAATTTCACACCTGAAGATTTTCAGAAATTTATCAATGAAATCGTAGCGCACCGCAAAGCACTTGATGTTCATTTCGCAAGCGGGCCAGGAAATTTTGAGCCGGCTGAAACTCTTGAGGGTTTAATTGCTCAGGGCGAAGCACATTCCATTAAAAACTTTGATACTGACGATGATATCCGCTCCGCAAAACAACTTCTTCTTTACGGTATGAAAGGCCTTTGTGCTTACGCTGACCATGCGGCAGTACTCGGTCAGCAGGATTCCTCTGTATACCACTTTATATACACCGGTCTTGCAGCTGGTTACGACGAACAGGACCGAGACCTTCAAGCATGGCTCGGCCTCTGTCTCAAATGTGGCGAAGTCAACCTCCGTGCTATGGAACTGCTTGATACAGCAAACACCGGTACATTCGGCCATCCAGTACCTACTGAAGTGCCTCTCGGTCACGTCCCGGGTAAAGCAATCCTTGTTTCCGGCCATGACCTTCAAGACCTATACCTCCTTCTTAAACAAACTGAAGGAACAGGTATCAATATTTACACACACGGTGAAATGCTCCCATGTCACGCTTATCCCGAACTCAAAAAATTTGAGCATTTCTACGGCCACTTCGGTACAGCATGGCAGAATCAGCATAAAGAATTTCCTGAATTTCCCGGTGCAATTCTCTTTACCACTAACTGTATCCAGAAACCTCAGGAAGTTTACAAAGACAACGTGTTCACAACCGGTCTTGTTGGCTGGCCTGGTCTTACCCACATCGGCCCCGCTAAAGATTTTACTCCGGTTATCGAACGCGCACTTGCACAGCCCGGCTTCACTGACACCGCGGACAAAGGCAGCGTTCTTTGCGGCTTTGGCCACAACACCGTAATGAGTGTTGCAGACAAAGTAATCGAAGGTGTTAAGGCCGGTTCAATCCGCCACTTCTTCCTTGTCGGTGGTTGTGATGGCGCCAAACCTGGCCGTAACTACTACACTGAGTTTGTAGAACAGGCTCCTGAAGATACGGTCATCCTTACACTTGCTTGTGGTAAATTCCGTTTCTTTGATAAAAAGCTAGGCGACATCGGTGGTATTCCTCGTCTCCTCGACATTGGTCAGTGTAACGATGCATACTCCGCAATCCAGATTGCGATAGCCCTTGCTGGCGCATTCGAGTGCGGCGTAAACGAACTCCCATTATCACTGATACTCAGCTGGTACGAGCAGAAGGCTGTTGTTATTCTTCTCACCCTTCTCTCTCTCGGTATTACCGACATTCGCCTCGGGCCTTCCCTTCCTGCATTCATCAGCCCGAACATCCTGAACATTCTGGTAGATAACTACGGTATCAAACCTATATCCACCCCAGAAGAAGATCTCAAAGCTATCCTCGGATAGCGCCTAAGCACGAAAGTCCCTTCCGCAGTACCTGCGGGAGGGACTTTTACTATCAAATAGGCCAAACAACCTACGCGACCTGACAGCTTACTTGTTTAAAAACAAGCGTAACAATTTTCAGCTTTCCTTTCTCGCATTTTGGGAGCAAATAAAAACCTGTTCCAACTTCTAACGCAGTTATTGTGGCCAGTCGGTCCACTTGCGCTGGAGCGTAAAAACAAACTGTCACTTGAATGACTTCTTATCGCACAACAATATGATAAGTTTCATTTTAAAAGCCGTTACCTCCTTGCGATGTGATTTCAACTTTCATTATGATTAATGATGCTGTACTCACATCTTGGCTATCAGTGAAGAGCGCCCTGTGACACGATACAGGGCGCTTTTTCTGTGCGCTTAACGACAATATTATTAAAAATCACATCGCAACCACAATTCGTGTGGAATTTATTGCTTTTTTACCTTCTCCTGAACATGGTTCATACAATATGGATACCAGCTCGGGCTACATTCAATGTTCTCGTGAAGCACAAAAGCATACAGCCCGCAACAGTTCATCATCAAGTGACCTGATGAGGAGAAATTTTATATAATGAAACAGTCACAAGTAATACACGCGGGGCAGGGATTCTATACAAAACCTGTCCTATCTCTATACGATATATGGGTACTCGGCATTTCAAACTCATTTATCTGGCGCTGCCCAACCAAGCACCTGCGCTACCATTTTCGCAAACACGTTTCGCTTAACCATCTGGATGTCGGCGTGGGCACAGGTTACTTTCTCGACAAATGCCTGTTAGAACAAAAACGCCGCCTAGCCCTGTTGGATGCAAACAGCACATGCTTAGATACCGCCGCAGCGCGTGTTAAGCGTTTCAAGCCGGAAGTATATCAGGCAGATATTCTTGCACCGCTGAATTTGCCATGTAACAAATTTGATTCAATAAGCATCAACGCTCTTTTTCACTGCCTCCCCGGAGCAATAAAAGAAAAAGCAGTCATTTTGGATACCCTTTCAGAATACCTGTACGACGGTGGAAAGATTTTCGGATCAACAATCCTGAGCCACGGCGTACGACAAAACTTCGCTGCACAAAAGTTCATGGCCTTCTATAACAAAAAAAGAATATTCTCTAACACGCGAGACTACCGTAACGGTTTACGTGAAGAACTGGAGTCCCGATTCTCCAATGTTAAAATTGAAGTAAAAGGCTGTATTGCCATGTTCAGCGCCCGCAAGGGCGAAAGATAATATTGCAGAAAAAGAGCACCCTCATTGAGGGTGCTCTTTTTCTGCCTGCTATGTCTTCACTTCTTCTCTACATCACCGTGCGACCTATTACCGCGTAAAATTACAGCAAAGTACGTATTCTTGCTACATTTCCTCTGTGCTACTGTGATTAAGCTTACAGAAAACAAACTCTACACAGGTATAAGGGTAACACATGTTAAATTTTAAGGTAGATACAGATAAATGTATTAAGTGCGGAGAATGCGCTCAGGACTGCCTATACGGCATCATAGGAATGGACGACTATCCTTTTATCCATGAAGAAAAGGAAGAAAAGTGTATTGGATGCCAGCACTGTCTCGCCGTATGCAAAACAGGTGCTTTGAGTATCCTTGGAAAAGATCCGGCCAACAGTGCCTCAATCAAGGGTGGATTGCCCGCCCCCAACCAGATGGAAACCCTGATCTTAAGCCGTCGTTCTATCCGAAGATACAAAAAAGAGGGTGTTGACCCAGAACTCATTCATCATATGCTACACGTGGTGGACCATGCCCCTACCGCTGTCAATCAGCGACAAAACCGGCTTACCGTAATAGATAACCCCGAATCCATGGACAAGCTCCGCGAGCAGGCAACCGCAGCTGCTCTCAAAGTAATTCGCGAAGGTAACCTCCCGAAAGGTCTGGAGCGGATAGCTGATTTCCTCAAAGGATGCGAAGACGGCAAAGACATAATTTTTCGCAATGCACCGCATTTACTAGTGGCTTCGGCACCGAAAGATGCGCTCGCGCCTATGGCTGATTGTCATATTGCCATGAGCTATTTCGAATTGCTGGCAAACAGCCACGGTCTCGGCACAGTCTGGGATGGTATCGCTAAAGCCGTTTTAACAATGATCGCCCCAGAACTGCTTGAATTGATAGGAATTCCTGAAGACCACACGGTCGTCTGCGTTATGGCCTTTGGTAAACCTGCTGTAAAATACCATCGCGCCGTGCAGCATTCCGACCAAGACATCCACCGGGCTGTCATTTAATTAATGACACCTGTTCATAATTTTCCAGAACAGGCAGTCTCTTCTTAGTATTCGTTAGCGATACAATAAGGCAATAGTGGCTTCATTGAAACTGCGTCATTCTATCTCTATAGCTATGAACCAGACTCTTTGAGCAACTTGTGCATACTAAATCTGAAATCACCCAAAAGGCTGCCCCCCAATATGGAGGACAGCCTTTTATTGTACATAACGTAATGCCGGCATAAATCGCAGGACTACAAAAGAGGCGTCGCCTCGCCGATAACATTTTCTAGAAAGTATAGGGGCAGTTGTGCAAAACAATCTCCAGCAGCCAGCGATCCCCCGCTTACTAAACGCTAACCACAGAATGTCACCGTCCCTTTACAACTATAAAAAACTAAACTTCAGCCCCAAATTTTTTCAACACCCGCTCAATAACAAAATCAACCTCATTGTCGGGCAAGCCAAGTACGTTGCCGGTTTCCAGCTGTCGTGCTGCAAGTGAGGAGAGGTACGGCATGGAAACAACTTGATTAGGAAGTCCTTCAAGCTGAGGAAGTGCTGGGTCTTCCATATCAGAACGGTTAAGAACAAGCACTTGCTTATGCAGCCCTAGCTCCTCCGCCATCGTGCCCACATCTGCCGCAGTTTGCAGACCACGCATACTTGGTTCGGAGACAACAACAAGACCGTCAACGTGTGCAACCGTTCCGCGCCCTAAATGCTCCACTCCGGCTTCCAAGTCTACTAACACCCAGTCATTTCTTTCAAGAACCAGATGCGCAAGAATAGCTTTTAGAAGTGTATTGGCAGCACAGGCACACCCCCCTCCGGCTCCAGTGACAGTCCCCATCACAAGCAGGCGTTTTGAGCCGGCAGGTTTTCCTTGTGCATTCTCTCCTAAGACCGGAAGCTCAACTGAGAGCGCTTCCGGCAAATCGCCTACCTCAGGATTCAGGGTGAACATGCTGGTATTTTCCTGCCGAATTCGCTCGCGGATCAAATCTTCACGGTGGATGAGAGCTTCCGGCAGACTGCTACGGTCTACCCCGCAAGCTTCACCTAGGGATAATGCGGTATCAGCGTCCACCAGCCACACATTCTGCCCTTTCCGGGCAAGATACTCTGCCATCCATGCAGTGAGAGTCGTTTTTCCCACACCGCCTTTGCCTGCAAATGCTAACTTCATTCTACATTCTCTCCCATGCTGTACCGAAAAAGCTACGGCAGTGCGGAAGGATGCAAGGCCGCACTGCCGTAGTCTGTTATCTATGCATTATTCAGAAAGACCAAGCCCGACACGCTTCATACGGATGCGTGCATCCAGAAGCTCTGCAGCTTTCACGTAGTCACCTTCTACAACAAAGTGGGCACCTACAATGTCTTCCAGTCCTTCCAGAGCAATATTGGTTACAGTTTCGGAACCCAGAATGTTCGGAGGCAAACCAAGGTGCGT
Source organism: Halodesulfovibrio aestuarii DSM 17919 = ATCC 29578 (assembly GCF_000384815.1). NCBI lineage: Bacteria > Pseudomonadati > Thermodesulfobacteriota > Desulfovibrionia > Desulfovibrionales > Desulfovibrionaceae > Halodesulfovibrio > Halodesulfovibrio aestuarii. The sequence continues at coordinate 30,403 of NZ_ARQF01000018.1, read as the reverse complement.
CATAACACCACTGGCCACAGCGTACATACCAATTGCAGCAGCTTTTTCTGAATACCACTCAGGAGAAGAAGCCCCCACAGGCAAATCGGAGATATCTACACCAAGCTCTTTTGCGACAAGACCGCAAAGATGCATTATGCGGGAGTTATCTACACAGCTACCAAGATGGAGTACTGGCGGGATGCCTAACGCGCCACACACTTCTTTAAGTCCCTCGCCTGCCATCTCGATACCTTCCGGAACAAGAAGACCTGCTTTACCGGCAGCGGTGGTAACACAACCGGTAACAAGAACAAGAATATCACGTTTGAGAAGCTCTTTTGCGAGACCAACGTTTGCAGAGTCCTGCTTAACTTTTGGGTTGTTACAACCCACGATGCCGACAATGCCGCGAATTTTACCAGCTTTGATAGCATCAATCAGCGGGGTAAGAGTTCCGCCGAGTGCAGATAGAATTGCTTCGTTTGAAAATCCTGTCATAATTTCAACAGGTTCTGCCGGAATCTCAACACGGCCTTTATCACGTTCTGTGTAGGCTTTAATAGACTCTTCAACAATAGCGGTGGCCTGTTCAAGTGCGTTGTGCGGATGCACTTCAAAGTGCATTGCACCGGTAAATTTAGCTTTTTCCGCAGTGGTAATAAAACGAGTATGGTAACACTGTGCAACAGTTACCATGGAAGGCATAATACACTGGTAATCAACAACAACAGATTCAACAGCGCCTGTGACGATAGCAAGTTCTGTCATAAGATGGTTCCCGGCCATAGGAATACCCTGACGCATCAGCAGCTCGTTACCGGTACAGCAAAGTCCGGCTACGTTGATGCCTGCTGCGCCTGCTGCTTTTGCTTTTTCAACCAGTTCAGGAATACGTGCAGCTGCGAGAATCATTTCGGAGACAACAGGGTTATGCCCGTGCACCAGAATGTTCACCTTGTCTTCTTTTATCACACCAAGGTTGCTGACGGAGCGTGAAGGGGTCGGAGTTCCGAAAATAACATCAGAAAGTTCTGTGCCAATCATGGAACCACCCCAACCGTCGGACAGCGCACAACGTGCAGAGTGCAACAACGTATTCGGTGCATCATTGTCACAGCCCATGTGTGTTCGATGCATCATTTCTGCAATTTCACGGTCAACACCGCGTGGAGTAATGCCTACACGATCCCACAAAACACGACGTTGCTCAGGAACGCGGGATAAAAAGGCCAAAGAAGAGCGACGGGAACCAAAATCCTTATAACATTCATCAACAAGATCTGATGCGATTTCATTAAGCTCACGGCCTTCGGTGGCAATGCCAACCTCAGCAGCGATGCGCGTAAGCTTTTCCGGCTCAGAAATATGATAATGCTCAGTGTCACCTTGAACAATCGCGTCCAGCACTTCAATCAGATCACGTCCATGATCTGAATGACCAGCGCTCCCACCAGCGATAAAGCGACCAAAGTTACGTGCAACCACAACGTCTGCGTCGGCACCGCAAACGCCAAGGTTCATTTTGGAGTCCGGTTTAGTACTGATCCGGCAAGGCCCCATTATACAGTTGCGGCAGGTGGTACCCAACTCACAAAATTTACAATGCGGTGTTTGACGTTCCAATCTATCCCACGCAGTTTCAATGCCTTCTGCTTTCGCTTTGCGGATCATTGCATGCGCGTCTTCCCATATAGAAAGATCTTCAGGTCTTTTTGGTTCTTTTGCCATCAATGCTCTCCTCCTGAATTTTTTATTCTGTCTCCTTTATTACGCACTTATAACTTATACTCTGTCAGCAAGCCGACAATTATCCAGAAATCAACATAGCATACAATAACTCTATTTAGTAAGTTCTTCCAACCGTGCCGGGTCTATAACTTCAAACACGCCTCGCTTTACACGAAACAGAATACCCGATCGGACCATATCGTTAAGTAACGTTGAAACGGTTTGGCGTGTGGAGCCGACGTGTTGTGCAAGTTGTTCGCCAGTCATACCAAGCCGCGCTATAGATCTTCCGGACTCCTCCTTTGCAACAGAAAGCAGAAAAGCCGCAAGTCGTGTCGATGCATCACCAAAAACAAGATCATCAATAATGCCGAATGTACTTTTCAACATGTTACCGAGGATACGAACCATAACCTTACTTACCTGCGGAATATCACGCATGTAAGTATGGAATACCGGAATACTGGTTGTAAGCAGAACACCAGGAGTAAGTGCTTGAACAAATGTTCCGGTATGGCTGGTGTAAATATCGCCCGCTTCTAGAGTAGACAGAGTAAACTCTTTGCCTTCTGCTGCCAGAAAGACCCTCAAGCGCCCTTCCTTAACGATAAACACACTACCAGCAGCAGATTCGTCCGGTTTTGTCATACCATCACCCGCAATAGACAAAGGATCTGCTATCATCTCAGTAGCAACAAATTTGCGCTCGTTCATCGCAGCACGCAAATCTTTAAATTCAGGCTTGGCTAATTCTGAAAGCAAGTTTATTTCAGCGAATTTCATAGAAATTTCCTTAGTAAGAGCTCTTTTTGCATTTCTCAACGCACTGAAGAGTGCCCAAGGGAAGCAAAACTTGCAACCCAACTCTGTAAGTTAACAGGCACCGAACGTGGTGACGCGGAGACAATGAGAAGTTGGTTAGATTGTACTCTTAACAGTAATTACCATAAAAAAGTCCATATTTTTGCCGTATGTCACAACACTAAAAAAAGAACTGTATATACTGAACTCAACAAATAAGGAATTAAAGCGACTTCGCTTAAAGGAGTTTTTTATGAATAAAGTAGTGCGTAAAATTATTGAGATTGATGAAGAACGTTGTGACGGCTGCGGGTTATGCGTTCTTGACTGTGCCGAAGGTGCTATCCAGATTATCAACGGCAAAGCTAAAATCGTTAAAGATGAATACTGTGACGGTTTAGGCGCATGCCTTGGTGCATGTCCTCAGGACGCATTACATATCATTGAACGCGAAGCTCCTGAGTTCGACGAAGAAGCTGCGATGGAATGGGTTAAAGAACGTGACGCGAAAGAAACACCTAAATCCAGCCCATGCGGCTGCATGGGCTCACATGTAAAAAGCATGAAAACTGTTGAGATTGAAGTACCGGGTAACAAAGTATCCGGTCCGGGCCATTGGCCACTTAAAATCCGCCTTGTACCACCGACAGCTCCGTATCTTAAAGATGCAGACGTACTTGTAGCGGCAGACTGTGCAGCAGCTGCATCACCAATTTTCCACAGTGAATTTGCTCAAAATAAAGTTGTTCTTATCGGTTGTCCTAAATTCGACGACACTAATGAATACGTGCAAAAACTTGCAGATATTATCCGCAATAGCGGCATACGCTCCATCAGCGTTCTTCGTATGGAAGTGCCTTGCTGTACCGGCCTTTCCCGTGCACTGGCTGACGCAATCAAGCTTTCGGGTGTTGATATTGCCGCTACTGAAACCATTATGACATGCGGTGGAGCCAGAGCACAAAAAACTATGTTCGGCTAACTCCATGAAGTATTCTCTCATAAAACAATGCTTGCCTGACTAGATAAAAAAAGGCCTCAGTACCATGTACCGAGGCCTTTTCTATTTATATTCCGTGCATACGCTACGGTTTTTCAGTACGCACGATTACAGGGTTAACGCGATATTTTTCCGGTGCATAGACCGGCCATTCGCTACGAGGATACACAAAGGTTCCTCTGCGCACTGCGCGACCAACAGCGCGACGGGTAGACAAAGCACGAACTTTACGTTCATCTGCTGTTGCCAGTGATTTGTTGATAGCAACCTGATTCATTGGAACATACAAAGTAACCTCTTTGGGAGAGGTAAAGGTCGGAGACCTTACAATATCCAACGGCTGTGTCGTTTCAACCATAACCACTTCTTCCGTCATGACTACTGTCTCTGCCTTAACAACTGTTGGCAGCACCAACGCAACCAACACCACTAATGCTGCGATATTACAAGCAATCAGCTTCGTCCTCACCATAGTGTGCCTCCTATCTATAAGATTTTTATTCAATAAGGTACTCGTTACGTTCAACATTTAGAAATGCAGCATGCTGCAACACCGATCGCAACAACCTTAAGCGATTACAAACACGCTAGCAGAAAGAACACAAAACAAACATTACTACATTGTAATATTGTTGATAAATTGCAATACACGCCCTTCACTACGTAAAAAATTTACTGCATCACTCTTTTATTACAGTAAAAAACCGTCCTTGAATTACTTCAAAGACGGTTTACAAGTCACTATTGAGTTCAATCTAGTAATACTAACAATATGTTGCAGTACAAAACATACACAACCATGTGTAGTCATGAAAAACGAGATCAACGCAACAATAAGAAATCATGCATAAAATTAAGAAAGGGTAATTTTATGCGTATGAGCAAAAAATTCCCCAAAACATGTTTTAACACTATTATTGCCGGTATATTAGAAGACTGCACAGCATGTGTAGAAGCACATACACTAGATACACAAACAATAGCGCTGTGCGGTTCTCAGTATGCAGGAGGGTGAATTGCTGACAAGACTAAAAAAGAGATAACGAGGCAACTCGCCCTAAAGAACTATCTCTCCTTCTGCCAAGTCTTCCAGTGCCGCCATATCCTCAATGGTGATCTGACGTCCTTCAACAGAAACAAGTCCTCTGTCTGCCATTTTTGAAAGCGTACGGGATAACGTTTCACGCGCAGTGCCAAGCATGCCGGCAAGCAGCCCTTTAGACACATCAAGCTTAAATGTTACAGCACCGTCTTTTTCCTCACTGGTGTACAGCAAATAGGATGCAAGACGTTGTGGTGCTTCATGCAGAGTCAGTGCTTCAACCTGCTTGGTGAACATACGTAACTTCTTAGACATGGAACCGAGCATTGCAAGCGCCAGTGCTGGGTCTTTAGCAATGCAATCAAGCAGGCCTTTTCGCGGAAAAAACGCTAATGTAGATTTTTCTACTGCTTCAGAATGTGCTGGGAATGAACTATTCTGGAACACTGCCACTTCGCCGAATGTTTCACCGGAGCCATACAAGTGGATAATAGCTTCCCTTCCATCCGGGCCTGTCTTGTAAATTTTAACTCTACCGGACAAAACAATATAAAACCCTTCTGCCGGAGCGGACTCATAAAAAATAATTTGTCCACGCTCTACATCTTTTTTTGCGGCAATAGCTGCCAACGTTGAAAGCTGTTCTTCTGAGAGTCCACTAAAAAAAGGCATTTGAGAAAGCACTGCAGTAAGTTGCATGACTATCCTTTTTATTAATCTATAGAATATGTTGCGCCAATAGAAAGAAGCCTGCACACAATGGACACGTTGCTGCATTCTAAGCGTAACAAGCTTATAGCAACTTGTGGACAAATCGTCATCTTCAAGTCCAATTGCCACTAAACGCACTCCAACACCGCAACGCAATTGCGAACTGTTGCAATCAAGGTTATAGTCCGTGCATCATAATGAGGAGGACTCTATGAGTAAGATGTCCCAAAGCGTTGCAGCACGAGTTGAAGAACTGCTTCGCGAACAATTAAGCGAAATTGGCATTGAAATAACACAATTAGAACCACATGTTATCGTTGAGAATATGAAGTGTGATATTTTCTCTGACGAATCCATGATATATTACTGGAAAGGTGAACCTATTCTGCGTGTTGAGCCTGAATCTTCCGAAAATGGAACTACACAATGGCGTATGTTCACCAAGGACGATTTACCAAGTCAGTAATACAGCCGTAACAGATGTTATCCTGTAGCTGGCCATGGCTTCATAGCCCTCCGGCCACGCAACATGTGTTAACTAACATGGTACTCGTATAACAAATACAGGGTGAGTCTACTAATACGTAGACTCACCTTTTTTCACGCCAACACTAAAAAACTCAAGAAACACTAGTTACAAGCCGATCCACTGGTTTGAATGACTCACGCACAATAAAAAAAGCCGCTACTAATGTAGCGGCTTCTATTTTCATAAACCACATGCAATATGCTGATTTATCAAAAAAACTATTGTTCAAGAGCACGATCAACACGAGCCAGTGTGCGCTCTTTACCGATGATTTCCATAACATCAGGAAGGTTAGGTCCACCCATAGCACCAACAAGTGCTACGCGTAATGGAGGGCCGACAGCTTTAAACTTGAGGCCGTTGTCAGATACGTAGTTAGCCATAACGTCATGGGTGGTATCTTTCGTGAATGCTTCTAACGCTGCAAACTGCTCACGCATATTAGCAAGATGCTGTTTACCTTCTTCTGTCAGCGCTTTCGTCACTGCTTTTTCGTCAAATTCGTATTCAGAATCAGGAAGAAGCATGAAGCGCATCGCTTCTACGAGACCAATAAGATCCTTCGCGCGATCTTTGAAAAGAGGCACCATCGCTGTCAGTTCCTCGACAGACTTGTCGAAACCAGCATCTTTTACAAACGGTGCTACAAGAGCTGCAAGATCTGCATCGGAGGATTCTTTCATGTACTGCGCGTTGAGCCAAAGAAGTTTATCGGGATCAAAACCAGCAGCAGAAGAAGAAAGATTGTCGGTAGAGAATTTCTCAATCAGTTCGTCGAGAGCAAAGATTTCCTGATCGCCGTGGGACCAGCCAAGACGTACGAGGTAGTTCACCAACGCCTGCGGAAGCAGACCCATTTTTTCGTATTCCATAACGGATTTTGCGCCATGGCGTTTGGAAAGCTTTTTACGGTCAGAACCGAGGATCATCGGAACATGACCGAATTCAGGGACGTCCCAACCCAATGCTTCATAAATCATAATCTGCTTAGGAGTGTTGTTTACGTGGTCATCACCACGAAGCACGTGGGAGATTTCCTGAGAATGGTCATCCACAACTACTGCAAGGTTGTAGGTTGGAGAACCATCACTACGGCGGATAATCATGTCATCAAGTTCTTCATTATCAAAAGCAATGCTGCCTTTTACAAGGTCTTTCCATACAGTACGACCAGTAAGAGGTGCTTTAAAACGTACGACACGGCCTTCTGCTTTTTCCAGACCAAGCTCACGACATTTGCCGTTGTACTTAGGTTTTTTGCCATTAGCACGCGCTTCTTCACGCATTGCTTCTACTTCTTCGGCAGTACAGTCACAGTAGTACGCTTTTCCTTCTGCTAACAATTGATCAATGTACTTGTTGTACAGATCATCACGCTGGCTCTGGTATACAGGTTCTGCATCCCAGTTAAGACCAAGCCATTCCATAGAAGCAAGGATGGCGTCTGTGTACTGCTGCTCAGAACGTTCTCTGTCAGTATCCTCAATACGCAGAACAAATTCGCCACCATTGTGACGAGCAAGTAACCAACTGAAAATAGCGGTACGCGCACCACCAATGTGTAAATGTCCGGTCGGGGACGGAGCAAAACGAGTGACTACTTTAGCCATGTAACTATCTCCTAAATATAAAAAAACTGACGCACTGTACCCATGAATATCTATAACAGATAAACAGTCTTCACCTAACAGACGTACAGGAAGACTAGATATCTCTTCCCGCCCGCAGGCTAGGGGCTTATGCATCTAGAGTAATACTAATTGTTAACAATGTCCCTGCGGTACAGATTACAGCAAATCTGTGCAGTGCAAGGCTCGAAGAAAAATTAAGATTGAAGCCTGCCAGAAAGATGCAAGAGTTTTTATTTTTTGAAAAACGCCACAAGGTGCGTTTTCATCAATCTGCTAGTCTTCTGCTGCTTCAACAGCTTTAACTTCAGGCACTGCTTTCAGAATAAAACGCTCTACAGTATTGCGCAGAGTCATCTGAGACATCGGACAGCCTTTGCAAGCACCAGTAAGACGCACAGTTACAATGCCGCGGTCAGTAATATCAACTAACTCAACGTTTCCGCCATCATTTTGAAGATAAGGGCGAACTTTATCCAACGCTGCTTCAACTTTTTCTTTAAGAGACATTTTATTCCTCACAGGTCTGTAAATATATGTGTGGCACTTCTATCGCCGTTAAAAAATGGTGTCAAACATAGACAGAAGTAACCTTGCACTTTGCGCTGTTACGAAAAAACGTCAAATCCGTATATACAGCCAACTGTATGCTCCGAACCTGACGTTTTCCTCTGTTCAATAATTATAAAATAATCGTCAAACCACAAGCGGCTACTATTTTTTACTTTTCTTCTGCTACTTCAACGACAAATTTTTTCACAAAATCACTTGGGTTATAACTCATCTTAGCTTTACGCAGTCCTTCGTCGTCTAAATCCTGCTCACGGTTTACATAGGTAAAACGGGAACCTCCGTCAGTCAGGAAAAAGTTGTTAATGGCCTGATAAATGCCTTTGTAGTCAGTTTTTCCTTTTTCGAAGTGAATAACAACCGTTTCGTCGTTAATCGCTTCTGCGACAGTATACGCAACTACTTTTCCGTCTACCTGAATTGAACCACCAATAAGTGTAGGAATTACGTCCCACTGCTCAAGTACGCGGCGAATTGCATCATTTTCTGCGAGAAGAGACTGCGATTCTTCGCACTCCCGCCACATGCACCACTCCTCCTGCATTTCAAGCACTGCTTCAACACAGTCAGCGGTCATGGGTTCATACGTATAGGTATAATTTTTCTTGAACTGGTTTACGAGGTTCTTCTTTTTATGAAATTTCTTTCCACGCAATTCACCAAGTTCCTGAACATCATAAATGTAATCCCATTGCCCTCTGTCTTCATGGGCTGTAATGCGGTCTCCGAGCTTTTCATTCCATATTTCAAGCAACCGTTCCGGCACGCGATGATAGGTACGTGCCTGCTTCATGTACGGACAATCTGCCCAGTCCACATTATCCCAGTTTCCAACTGGTGCCCAATAACGAACAACTGGAATTTCGGAAGCTCCGGAAGATGACTGGCGGATCCAGACTAAATTAGGAGTCCATGCCCATTCAAGAGCGTACTCGTCTGCCCAGCCCCATATATTCGTAAAACTGAAATCGGATGACTTAGTTTTACTTTGAGCCAAACGTTCCATGTATTCATCTTTACGGTCAAAAGAAATCGGTTCAAAAACAAGTTCCTTCATCAAAAACTCCTACGCAGCCGGAGCGGTCGCATTTTTGCGTTTAATCATGCTAAAGCGGTACCAGTCGCGATGCATGAATATATAAAACATTGTCGTGGACTGGAACACCTGTGAAACAAGCATGGCTATGTAGACACCCTCTGCATCTTTAAAAACTAGATGCCCAAGAATATACGCCACAGGTAATCGCACAAACCACGAAGCACTGCTGTAAATCCAAAAGTTGTATATAGTCGCACCAGCGCCAGTCATAATACCACCAAGGGTCATACTGGCGACAGTGAATGGAATAGAAATAATGTTATACTTCAAGTAGACGGCAGCCTGTATTGTTACCCCGGCTTCCGGTGCAAGAAACTTCGCCATAGGCTCAATAAACGGCCAAAAGCCAATAGCAACAATAGACATAAGCCCGCACGCTGTCCCCAGGATACGCAATCCTACCCGCTTTGCCTCACCCTTATTCCCAGCACCAAGGAAATGGCCGATAAGGATGCTTGCAGTCATATTAAATGCGAATGCAGGCAGAAACAAAAGAGACTCAATACGCATGCCCGCAGCAAGCCCCGCCAGAGCTTCAACGGCATTGTACGGTAATGAAGCAACAATTGCGAAAAGGACGATATACCCTGTGTGCCATAAGACCTGAGTACCACCCGCCGGAGCGGCAACTTTGATTAAATAAGGCAAGGCAGAGCGCATCCAACGCCAAGGAGCAAAGGAATTTTTAACTAGTATCCCTTTTCCTACCAGCACCCAAAAGTTATAAATTGTGCCACCGGACACGGAAATCAGGGTTGCCCATGCTACCCCTTTATAACCGAACTCAGGGAAACCGAACCAGCCAAGCCCGAAGCCGAGGTCTGCAATAGCGTTCACCAAGGCGACAATGGCGATTGAGCGCATAGGGACAAACACCATCATCTTTGCACGAAACACGGCGTTAGAAATAACAAACAGGTAGTACACGGGCAGTATCAAGAGATATATTTTTAAAAAATACAGTGCGATAGAATAGATATCTTCCGGCGTCTGTAATATCCCCAAAAATATATGCCGCCCACACAGCCCCAGTCCGGATATTATAAGTCCGCACGTGAGTCCAAGCAGAACCACAAGCCCTATATACCGTGCTGCCCTTTTATGCAGCCCTGCACCAATAGACTGACTAATGCCTGCCACGCAGCCGTTACCGATAGCAATAGCAATAACCAGAAAGAACAGGAAGGTCTGGGAAATCATCCCGAGCGCCGCCTGAACATTGGAATTTATTTGTCCTGCTACCCACACATCAACAAAGCCAATTAAAAAATGAAACATCATCATAAGAATCTGCGGCCATGCAAGATTCCATATAGCCTTATATGATGTAGGGTCAGTTATCTGCTTTGAGTTGCTCATCAATTTGTTACCAAGTGAAAGTGTTGAAGTGCAAAGAGTAATACGGATGGGGAAAAAGTACAGCCCGGAACCAGCAAATACTACTTTATACGTAGAACTGCATTTTCAGGCAGGAGCCTTCAAGATTTCTATACAATGGCCAAACGCCACAAAAAAAGGACGTAACAGTCCATCATATCATACTTTTGTTACGTTAAATACGAGATCAATATGAACAGCGGCTCCGTCCAAAAGATTACAAGATGGGAATAATAGTTGCCCGCAATAAATAACCGGACAAACAGCTCCGGCTCACCTGTTACAACGTCCAAACGATCACAGTTTGTAACAGTCAGAAATAACGAAACAGGTAAAAGAACCTCATGGAGGGAAGGTTACCACGCAATTACAAGATATCACCAGAGAACAGACGATGTTCAACTCCATCGCTGCTTTGCAGAAGCAACATACCGTCCGTGGATACGTCTGTCACCGTGCCTTGAAAAGTCTCCCCGCGAACCTCTACAGTCAGTTCTTTACCAACGACATCAGTGAGTTCTTTCCAACGGGTAAGTAAAAGAGCAAACCCTTGCTCTTTTACAAGCAGGTACCAATACTCATACCGAACCAGATATGCCTGTAACAGCTCAACGCGGGAAATACTTTTCCCTGCGGTTTCTTCAAGGGAGCACGGTGCTGTACGCAAATCAGCCACCAGCCTTTTCGGCAACGGGCGCACGTTAATCCCAGCACCTGAGATAATATGACTCACAACGTCACCGGAAAGAAATATCTCAGTAAGATTTCCGGCAACCTTGCAACCATCTATGAGAACATCATTAGGCCATTTACAAACAGGAAGAATACCCGTCATCTCGTGCACAGCTTCTGCCGCCGCAACATTGGTTAATAACGTAATAATAGGTGCTTCATTCGGGGCAATATCCGGTCGCAAAACGACAGAGACATATAGACCACAGCCGGCTGGTGAATGCCAAATGCGTCCCTGTCTGCCACGGCCACCTGTCTGCTCATCTGCCACAACAACGGTTCCTTCCGGTGCACCTGAAAATGCAAGTTGCATGGCTTCCAGATTGGTCGACCCGACACTTGGCAGATAATGCACCCCGCACTGGCCAAAAAGCTGTGTCTTCAATCCCTGCCGCACAACATCTTCCGTAAGTAACTCTGCTTTGCGCAGCAAACGGTATCCCCTACGGGTAACAGCTTCAATCTCGTGTCCCTGTCCACGCAGCACACTGACATGCTTAGACACAGCCGCACGCGAAATGGAAAACAGCTGGCTTAAATCCTCTCCGGACGTATATCCATCTGTATTTTTTTGCAGTAATTCCAAGATCTTTTCACGAACTGCAGTTCCCTTTGAAGCCATTTATACCTCTGATTGTAAACCTTATACGATGAATCAAAGTTGACAATAGTAACACTCTCAGCTAGTTCATCCTTAACGACATCAAATTATCCGACCAGCGGTTCAAACGACCGCATAATGAGCGGGGACAACTTTACCAGTGGAATTAACATACTGATAAAATGCCCCATAAATATTAGACAGAGAACTTACTTCATCTTTTCCAGAGAAACCATATGACCACCATAACTTCAACTGTGTACGCGTTGTGCGAAGAGGTTGTCCAGTCAGGAAAAGGTATCAGCCGCGATGATGCTGAAATACTGATAAACCTGCCGGAGAGCGCAACACTTGATCTTCTTGCCGGTGCACAACGTATTCGCTCCACGATTACAACAAATACAACATTTACCTGTGGTATTATAAACGCCAAATCAGGTAAATGCAGTGAAAACTGTTCCTTCTGTGCACAGTCAAAATACCATGACACGGGTGCGCCAATTTATCCATTAATCGATCCCAAAGCTTTGCTAACCCGAGCACAGGAGCTGGAAGCAGGCGGCGCACAGAGATACGGCATTGTGACCAGCGGCATGGCTCTCTCTGATAAAGAACTCGACACTGTTTGCGAAGCAGCACTTGCCATCACCACACAGACAAGCATTAAAGTCTGTGGTTCCCTCGGCCAACTTTCACCCGACATGGCACAAAGGTTACGACAGGCCGGCTTCTCAAGTTATCATCACAACCTCGAAACAGCCCGCTCCCACTTCTCCGCCATTTGCAGTACGCACGAATATGACGACGATATCATATCCGTGCAGAACGCACTTCAAGCCGGCTTCCGAGTCTGTTCAGGCGGCATATTAGGTCTCGGTGAAAACCGCAACCAACGGGTTGAACTGGCCTGCACCCTGCGGGATCTCGAAGTTCCATCTATTCCTATGAATTTTCTGACTCCGGTCAAAGGTACACGCCTTGAAAACCAGCCACTCCTTGCTCCTTCCGAAGCGCTGCGCGCCATTGCAGTCTATAGATTTATTCTTCCAACGCAGGACATTCTGATTGCAGGCGGTCGCGAAAACACCCTTGGCGAATTTCAATCTCTTATCCCTATGGCAGGTGCCAACGGTCTTATGATCGGCAACTACCTGACCACAAGCGGACGCAACATAACAGACGACATCAGCATGCTTTCCTGTATGGGCGTGTTATAAGGAGCACACATGAGCACAACACAAGAATTACAGCATATCGACCGCACCAACGTATGGCATCCATTCACCCAGATGGCAGAATGGACTCAGCAAGACCAGCTCATCATTGAAAGCGGTAAAGGCAACTGGCTCATGGACACTGAAGGCAACCAATATCTAGACGGTGTCTCATCCTTATGGACGAACGTACACGGTCACTGTGTGCCGGAAATAGACAAAGCAGTACAGGAACAGTTAGCAAAAATTGCTCACACTACTATGCTCGGCCTTGCCAGCGTTCCGGCAACAGAACTCGCAAAACGCCTTGTTGATATTCTTCCGGCAGGACTCACCCGTGTCTTCTACTCCGACAGTGGCTCCACCGCAGTCGAAGTTGCGCTTAAAATCGCTTTCCAGTTCCAGCAGCAGGCAGAGAAAGGTGACTCTGACCGCATCAAATTTATCTCAATGCAAAACGCATATCACGGCGACACCATCGGTTCCGTTTCCGTTGGAGGTATGGATTTATTCCACGCAACCTACAAGCACATGCTCTTTCAGGGTGAAAAAGTCATCACTCCCTACTGCTACCGCTGCCCATTCGGTAAAGACAAATCAAATTGCGACCACGAATGTTTCCAGCACGTAGAAGGCGTACTCGAAGCACACGGAAGCACCGCGGCTGCGTTCGTTATTGAACCACTGGTGCAAGGTGCAGCAGGGCAGCTTATGCATCCGGAAGGCTACCTCACGCATGTGCGCAACCTGTGTACCCGCCACAACATTATTCTCATTGCAGACGAGGTCGCAGTAGGCTTCGGTAAAACCGGAACTATGTTCGCCTGTGAGCAGGAAAATATTACGCCGGACATTATCTGCCTCGCCAAAGGCATCAGCGCAGGTTACCTGCCACTCGCAGCAACTGTCACGTCAGAAGAGATTTACAACGGGTTTCTCGGCAACCACGAAGAATTCAAAACGTTCTTTCATGGCCACACCTACACAGGCAACCCGCTAGCCTGTGCAGCAGCCATAGCTAACCTTGATTATTTTGAAAACAACAACGTTATGGAAAAGCTTCAGCCTAAAATTGCCCATTTGCAAAACAGGCTCACAGCAATGCTGGAGCTTAAACACATCGGAGAAATCCGCAACCGCGGGGTCATGACCGGCATCGAACTGGTGCAAGACAAAGCCACCAAAGCTCCATTCGCAACCGCAGAAAAAATTGGCCACAAAGTCTGCATGGAAGCACGAAAGCACGGAGTCATCATACGAAACCTCGGAGACGTCATCGTGCTCATGCCACCGCTCAGCATAACACTCAGCGAAATTGACCTGCTGTGCAACGCTACGACTGAAGCAATCAAGACTGTGACTGAATAGGGATATTTTTGTAGGCCTCCGGCGGTATGTTTAATGCTTCCGACGGCCAGAGAACCTGTTGCACTGTCGCTATCTGGACTCTCCAAAAACTTTTAGTAGCGAGTTCAGTCCGTCACAGAGTTACATTTGCGGCTTATGCCTCAGTTCGTAAAGCGACGTACTGCTACAACCTGAAACGACTTGCGTAACCTCTGCCGAAATCACACTTCATTCTGAGATTAAGGCAATGCGCGAACAATCCCCTTATCCATAATCACGGTCAAGGGGGAGTCCCCCTTGCGGGTGCAGGGCAGAGCCCTTGCCCGTCGGAGACTCGCCGAAGGCATGCCATAGGCAAAAATACTATGAACAACATTACAGGCACATTCACATTTCCCGCTGATGAACCGGCGCTGGCAGATCATTTCCCTGACAGCCCTGTAATTCCGGGAACGGTTATCATCCATAGCTTTGTAAGCGTGCTGCGCGAACTGATACCCGAGGCAACTTTGAGCGTAAGCAAATTTCGCTTCAAGTCGTTTATTACGCCTGCTGTGTATTCGTATTCTATTGAAGCAAAGCCGTTCGGCTATGCGTGCACCTTGTTTAAAAACAATGCTAAAACTGTAACGGGTCGTATACTTGTTCATACTGAGGGAGACGGGGATGCATAATATTCCCATGCGCTTTTCCGGTGAGCACGCATGTGTACTTGGAGCATCTTCTGACTTGGGGATGGCGGTTGCAAAAGTATTATCCGATGCAGGGCTTCGGCTTACCCTTTCTGCATGTTCGGAAAAAGGTATTGCACGCATTTCATCGGCCTTTCCCACTGCAACGATACTAAAACTCAATTTAGCAGCGGTTGCTCACAACGCTACTATGCAACCAGATGCCACACTAGAAAGCATAGATTCTCCAGAATACCTTGTTGACTGCATGCAGAGTAATTTCGAGGAATTTGTCGCAGGAGCTGAACCTGTTGATGTGGCCAACTATATGGAAACAAACATTTCCGGCAGAGCCATTTGCTTACGCTATATTTCAAGAATGATGCTGGCAACCCGCTTTGGACGTTGTGTTTTTATTTCTTCAACGGCTGCGGCACTCCCGAATGCGGGACAAGGCTTTTATGCTGCATCAAAGCTGGCTGGCGAAGCTCTGTATCAAAATCTTGGAGTTGAACTTGGTGGACGCGGCGTTACAACATGCTCGCTACGGCTGGGATATGTGCAGAGCGGCAGAGGAAACACTTTTATTGAAAGTAACCCGCAAGCGGTTAAACGCTGCCCGGCGAAGCGCGCGGTTACACCGGATGAAGTTGCCAGCACCGTGGCATTTTTACTCAGTGATAACGCAACGATGATAAACGGCACAGCTATTACCATGGATGGCGGGTTAACCGCGTGCAAATAAGGAAATCACATGTCTATTTTTAATCAAGTACAGGCTGTTATTACAGAGGTTCTCGAAGTAGAGCCGGAAGAAGTCACCCCAGAAACTTACGTTATGCGTGACCTCCCAACGGAGTCTATCGACCTGATGGAGTATGGCGTGGGGCTTACAAAAGAATGTGGTGTCTCTGTCCACGATGAGACGGTGTTCTTAAAATCATTCCGCACACACATTGCAGAAGCAAACGATAAGGGACTGGAACCTGTAACTCACCTTGTGAGCGTATATCCGCACCTTTCTTCTGACCGTATAAAAGAGATGTTGAGCACTATTAACAAAGGCCCTGTTCTTCAGGTACGTGATATTGTTGCGTACGTTGAATATGCTAAGCGTGCGTAAGAAGCTGAGATGCGTAATCGAGTCGTCATAACAGGTGCAGGGTATGTAACGCCGCTTGGCAGCACTCCTGAAGAAATCACGAATACTGTTCGTCATAATACACCAAACTTTATTCCTTTTCACGACTTTGAAGGGTGCTTTGTCTGCCCTGTTCCAGACTTTTCTCTCACAGCATCTACCGGACGGTGGAAGAATAAAAAATATCTCGCCCGGGGAGCCCAATTTGCACTCGCTGCTGCCATACGTGCCGCTGAAAATTGCAGCCTACCTATTGAGGAATTTGCAGAAGCCGGACTCTTTACTGGTGCCGGCCCTAATTTTGATATCAGTTCAGATTTCCCGAATATTAAAAACGGCAACCTGGATAGTGTCGAGCTTGCAGCCCTATGGATGCTTCGCTACCTACCCAACACTGCCGCAAGCGCCATCAGCCAGTTTTTACATATTCAAGGTGACAACTCCACTATAGGCACCGCGTGCTCCGCTTCCACTCAAGCGATTGGAGAGGCCTTTCGTAAAATCAAAGATGGATACCGTACTGTTGCATTTGCAGGTGGAGGTGATTCTCGAATCTCCCACGGCGGATTACTTGCGTATAAAAAAGCACAGGCCATATGGAATAAAGGTGGCAAACCGAACGAGGCATGCCGACCGTTTGATGCAGACCGCTGCGGATTCATCGCTGGTGAAGGCGGTGCTATGTTTGTTCTGGAATCACTGGAGCACGCGCAGAAACGCGGCGCACATATTCTAGCTGAAATTTGCGGATATGGCGCAACAATGGATGCCCATAGCATGACTGCACCGCACCCTGACGCAGTCCATGCAGAAAAAGCTGTCCGTTCGGCTCTCACAGAAGCAAATTTGACACCTGATGATATTGACCTCATCTCTGCCCATGGTACCTCCACACCACTTAATGACCGCATGGAAGCAAACATGATTGAACGCGTGTTCTATGCAGACACCAACAACAAGCGGCCTTACGTCACAGCTGTTAAATCTTGGATCGGACACTGCACCGCTGCATCCGGAGCCGTTGAACTAAGTATTCTTCTCGCATCACTCAGCAAAGGTGTTGTACCGCCTGTACGTAACCTCACCACACCTTGTTCCGACAAAATCAACTTTGTTACCGAACGTACTGAGTTTTCCGGTACATATATGCCAACCAACATCCTTCTGGAAAACTTCGGGTTCGGTGGTCAAAACAGCGCGCTCGTTGTGCGCCTCTGGTCATAAATGCAATACGATAAAACCATCCGCTTTGGCGTAGACAACTTCATCATGCTGGACAGAATCGTACAGTATGATGACAAGACGCTTACGGCTGAAAAAAAGTTTATAAACGCTCCTGCCTATCTTGCTCTGGAAGCAATGGCGCAGACTGGCGGCCTGCATTTTAGAAAATGCATGAATTTCTCTCGACATGCGTTCCTGCTTTCTATTCAACAATCACCTCTACTACGTGCAGCTGCCTTCTCAGGCTGTGCCACAACTACAGTTGTACAGACAGCTCTGACGGATTCCACAGCAGCCTATGATATTTCCTTTACCTGCGAAGAGATAGCCCTAGAAGGCTCCTTTCTCTTCGGAAGTACCGAGTTTGGTGCACAGTTCTCGAAAGACTCCCTCACAACCCATTACAGAGAGTTATTTCAATGGTTACAGAACGCCTAAAACGCTCCATTGCCGTACAAAAAAATTCAGGGCTATACCGGAATCCCATTACTGTGGAAAAACAAATCGGCAGTCATGTCCTTGTTGATGGAAAGAAGCTCATCAATTTTGCATCCAACGACTACCTTGGTCTGTCACAAGATTCCGATTGGCAAAAAACTGTCAGTGAATGCTTTGCTTCTCATTCACCGTCCGGCACTTCGTCACGGCTTGTTACAGGCCATAGCCAATACACCGAAGATGTTGAGCAACAATTTGCAGAATACTTCGGATACGATGAGGCTTTATTCCTCCCTAGCGGCTATCAGGCAAACCTTGCGGTAATATGGGGACTATGCAGCCCTGCTGAAACCTTGTTCTACGATAAACGAATTCATGCCAGCATGGCGCAGGGCCTCGTCCAGACGGGCAGCACACTAAAAGGATTTGCCCATAGTGACCTTGCCCAGCTGGATAGAAAATTAACCGCTGCCGATGCAGAAAACCCTGTGGTACTCACAGAGTCGCTTTTCAGCATGGATGGTGATGTATTGAATACAGAAATGTTCAAGGCATTACGCAAGAAGCATAACTTTTTTGGGATAGTGGACGAAGCACACTCATTCGGGGCGCTGGGTGCAAACGGCACAGGTATCAGTCACGGCTGCACAGACATAGCCGTGGGAACCTTCGGCAAGGCACTTGGGATGTTCGGTGCTTTCGTACTCATGCCGAGAGGATTTAAAGAATTTTTCCATAACTTCTCATCGCCTGTAATCTATTCAACAGCGATGCCGGAAGCACACGCAGCAGCGGCTGCTGCGTTACTCAAAAAACTGCCGACAATGGAATCGGAACGCGAACATCTGGCACATATCAGCGCACTCTTGCGTGCTGATATACAGGAGGCCGGATTCACCATTCAGGGTGATGCGCATATTGTTTCTATTGAGATTGGTAATGAAACGAAAGCCGCAGAACTTGCGGAAAAAATGCGGAAAGATGGTGTGCTTGCTTTTGCATCACGTTATCCGACCGTACCAACGAACAAAGCTGTCATACGAGTAAGTATGACAGCCTTGCACAGTACTGCGGACGTACACACATTCGTCAACAGTATTAGGGGGTGGTATGACAGAACCTAATCCGTCATTTTTCGTTGTCGGTACAGATACCGATGTGGGTAAGACAGTTGCTTCCCTGATGCTTATGCGGTTTCTAATAAGGGCGGGGCACGCGCCTTACTATTGGAAACCAGTGCAAACAGGCTGCCTTAGCCCGAACGATGCCGGCGCGGACGCCAGCTTCGTTCTTAAATATTGTCCCGAAGTGCATCAAACTGCTGCTGATGCAACCGGAGCCTGCTTTCGCAATCCCAAGGCTCCATTCTACGCTGCCCGTGATGAACAAAGCAGCGTAGAAGTGGAAGACCTTTTACACAAACTGGCATATTTGCGTAAAAATAATACCTTGGTGGTAGAAGCTGCAGGAGGACTGTTAGTGCCTTTCAGCCGTACACACATGTTGGCGGACATGGTGCAGCTGGCCGTCGAGCGGTTCGGGATCAAGCCCATACTCGTTGCACGAGCCGGACTTGGTACAATCAACCACACGCTTCTTTCCATTGAGGCGTTGCATCACCGGGGCGTTCAACCGGCAGGGATAGTGTTTGTGAATAACAAGGAACACCGTACACCACAGGTGATGCTGCAGGAAAACATGGAGGCTATCTCCACATTTTCAAACTATTCTGTATGCGGCTGTATTCCGCATATTGAAGACTTTTCAAACCCTCCCGAAGAGGCAATCAACCTCTTCGAAAGAATAGCTGGCTAGGTTTGTCGGATGGAGCACAGCAAACCTGCCAACAATGTCGTACCTTCGTTACTCCGTAAGTATATTACCTAACGCTGTTCATAAAAAATATGCGCAGCACACTGGCGGAGTAACATCTTAAGCAAGATCTATTTCTCGCCGAACTTACTGAGCAGTTCATCCGCTTCCGGATACATGTTCAGCAAATCGTTCAACGTTTCACGACGACGGATAAGACGTGCTTCACCGTTTTCCTGAATAAGAACTTCTGCAGGGCGCGGACGCTGGTTATACGGAGATGCCATTACATAGCCGTATGCACCTGCGTCGAGCATTGCTATAACATCGCCCTCTGCAATTTCAGGAAGCTGACGATCTTTAGCCATGATATCACCGGATTCGCAAATGTTACCAACAATGGTCTGTTCCATTGTTTCAGTAACTTCACTGCCACCTTCGCGGTAAATTTCCACATCGTGGAATGAATCGTACATGGCAGGACGCATAAGCTGGTTAAAGCCAAGATCGGTACCGGCGAAGCGTTTTTCACCGTTGTTCTTTACGCTGTAGCAACTACCAAGCAAGACACCGCATTCTGCTGCAATGTAACGACCCGGCTCACACATAAAGCGTCCTGTGTAGCCTGTGTCTTCAACAAATTTTGTGATTGTAGCGTGGAAGGCTTCGCCAAGCTTTGCAAGATCGAGGCGTTCTTCACCATCATACTTGTGATACGGGATACCAAAGCCGCCACCGAAATCGATGATCTCAAGCTTGTTATCTTCAGTAACCCATTCTTTCGCAATGGAGAGTAATACCCCCATTGCCTCAAGGTATCCATCCGGCTCCATGAAGAGGGAACCGATGTGCATGTTCACACCGCACAAGGTGAGGTTGTGACGAGCCAAGGTAGCACGAACAGTATCTGCTTCTTCAGGATCAACACCGAACTTGGTTTGTTTACCACCGGTAACAACCTTAGCGTGGTGCCCTGCACCAATGCCCGGGTTAAAGCGGATAACAACCTTGCCACCCGGATTCAGTTGCCCGAACAGATCCAGTTGGGAGAGGGAATCCACACTCACGTACACGCCATGATCGATGGCGAACTGGAGTTCTTCAGCAGAGACGTTATTAGAAATGAACAGAATCTGCTCCGGCTTGAATCCGGCGGCAAGGTTCATGACAATCTCACCCGGGGACATAGCGTCCACAACCATACCTTCCTCTTGTACAATCTTGAGGAGGTGGATATTCGTATTCGCTTTCGCGGAATAGTTTGGTGTAAAGGCTGGATTGTCAGAAAGCGCCTGAACTTCACGGCAACGCGTACGCAATACGTTCTCGTTGTAGACATACAGCGGGCTGCCGAATGTTTTAACAAGTTCCATCGGGTCGGTGTTACCGTAGAAATTTACACTATCAGTGTAGCTGGAGCGAACATTGCTCATGCCGAAATCTCCTAATTAAATTCCACGTATTTTAATAAGCTCAATCTCATTTAAAAGCGATTCGCGCATTAATGATACGAGGTGCTTGTTTTTTGAATAGAGACACTGCCCTTTATTTACTGCAAGCGTGCCCACTATAACTTCGCTGGTATCAGCGATAATACGTACATTCTCCGCAGGTGCTTCGTTATGCATGAAAACAACGCCGGAAAGATGCGGGTCTTCATCAGATAAAATCACAACTTTTAACCCGCGCTTGATACAGTTATCCAAGTCGGGCGTAAGCAATTTTACTGTGGAAGACGAAACAGAAAGATACACCCATCCTTTTGCCAGCAGAATCATATTCCGCATTTTATCAAGGGTGTTTCCATATCCGGAAATGGTAAGATATGGTGCTTCTTCCTCTTCCTGTTCCGGTAAATTTTCTTCAAGAAACTCTAATGTCGATTCACAGGAACGACGTAAGTTTAAAATAAGTTCTTCACGCGGTGTTGCAGTATATTTGCTGGAATCCTCGGAAGAAACAATGGCCCCGCCTTTTTCAACAAGGCTGGACAACGCAGCGTATGCATTGGAACGGGAAATGCCAGAAACCTTTGCGGCTTCATACCCTGTCATGGCGCCCATTTTACAAAGAGTTACATACATCAGAGACTCTTGCTGGGTGAAGCCAAATTTCTTCAATGCTTGAATGAGTTCCATCTCTTCTCCTGCGTAGTTCTTATAAGTACTACTATTTCAGATTTCGCGACTGGTCAAGTATTCGGGACTACTTTTTTAACTTTTCTGACATGCTGACAGCACCACTCTTTCACAGTTTGCAGCACCTAATTACTGACAATAAATTCAGGCTCCGAAAAAACAGGTATACCTACAAAAAATCAGTAAGGTACGAGGATACCATCAACATGTTTTCTGGCTCCGTATTCCATACACAAGGAGATGTCCATGCTCAAAATATAACACACCGTGCAATCATACCGTCCTTTAAATAAGAATTGACTTTCAAAGTGTGAACAGTCATCCTATCATACCATATTTTTAACAAGGAGACCTTCATGGCACAGGTCAAAGACGGCGATTCTGTAAAAGTTCACTATACTGGTACTCTCGATGACGGTACTGTTTTCGATTCCTCACGCGAGCGCGAACCTCTTGAGTTTACTCTTGGTTCCGGCATGCTTATTCCTGGTTTCGAAAAAGCTGTTGAGGGTATGAGCGTTGGTGACGCTACTAAAGTTACTATCCCAGCAGACGAAGCATACGGTCAGCGCAATGACGAAATGATTATTGATGTTGCCAATGATCAAGTGCCTGAACACATCACCCCAGAAATCGGCATGCTCTTGCAGCTTGAATCCGAAGGTGGTGTTATGGAAGTAGTTATTACTGCCGTAAAAGAAGATGGCATTACCCTTGATGCCAACCACCCACTCGCAGGTAAAGACCTTACCTTCGAAATTGAGCTCGTTGAAATCGCCTAGTCTGATTTCATTCGAATAAAAAAAGCCCGCGCTATTTCTAGCGCGGGCTTTTTTTATTTTGAACCAGCCAGCTTAATGGAGAAATGTATGCCCCAAGTCATAGCCGACTGTGTAAATGACAGCTTATCCTCCACAGGATATAAACAAAAAGTCCCGCTCAATCGAAATTGAACGGGACTTTTTGTTTATTCACTATTCACTTTTTACAGCAATTTGCCAATCTGAACCACAGCTACCGCTACTATGTATGCAAGACCTGTATTGAATACAACTGAGAAGAGTGCCCATTTCCATGAACCTGCTTCCTGTTTGATAGCAACAACAGTTACAAAACACGGTGCGTAGAGAAGTACAAAGAGGAGGAATGCGATTGCGGTGCTAGGAGTCCAGTTCGGATCCTGCGCGATACGCTCCGCAAGCGGTGCAGCATCTTCCGGATCAACGTCACCAAGAGAGTATGCTGTACCAAGAGTTGAAACGATAACCTCTTTTGCAGCAAAACCACCCACAAGAGCAATGTTTGTGCGCCAGTCAAAGCCGGCAGGACGCATAACTGGCTCAAGAGCGACGCCAATACTACCCGCATAAGAATTTTTAAGAGTCGCTTCTGCTTCATCGTTTTCAATCATGGCCAGTTTTTCTTCAAGCTCTGCCGCAGGTGCACCGGAAGCATTCGCAGAATCAATCTGCTCTTGAACAACAGTCTTCTGTGCATCAAATGCTGCAACCTGATCTGCAGGAAGGTTCGGGAAGGTCATTGCTGCCCAGATAAGAATAGAGATAGCAAGAATCACGGTACCAGCTTTCTTAATGTACTGCCATGTGCGCTCCCAGGTGTGGATAAAGAGACCACGCATAGTCGGGAAGCGGTACGGAGGAAGTTCCATTACGAATGGAGTAGATTCACCCTTAATAACGGTATTACGAAGAATTTTTGAAACGATAAGAGCACATGCCCATGCAACCATAGTAAGCAGAAACATTACCATAGCCTGATGTTCTTTAAAGAAAATACCTACAAAGAGAAGAAATACTGGAAGCTTAGCACCACACGCCATAAACGGCGCTGTAATAAGTGTCGCCAATTTTTCCTTAGGACTACGCAAAGTACGTGCAGCCATTACACCCGGCACAGCACAACCGCCTGCAATACCGCCTGACACAATAAACGGCATTACTGAACAACCATGTAAGCCGAAGAAACGGAATACGCGGTCAAGCATATATGCAACGCGAGCCATGTAACCGGAGTCTTCAAGAAGGGCAATTTGCAAGAACATAAACATAATAAGCGGAACAAAGCCCATTACGCCGCCCACACCATCAATCACACCGGATACAATCAAAGATTTGAGCAACCCCTCAGACATATTGGCGTCTGCAATTCCTCCTAGCCAGCCGAAGAAATTTTCAAACCAGCCAACCGGAATTTCACTAAATGTAAACGTGATCTGATAAATCAAATACATGATGCCGAACATGATGAGCGGGCCAAGAAAGCGATGCGTTACAACCCTGTCAATTTTGTCCGAAAGCGCTACACGATCTGCGGTTGCATCGAGACGAGTTACAACACCTTGACGAATAATAGAGGTAATAAAACCATAACGGTAATCCGCAATAACAGCTTCAGGATACGTTGCAAGAGTGCTTTCAAGATGCTTGGAAACATCCTTAACGATTTCTTCCAGTTCGGCGGAAACAGGATGCATTTCACGACCAAGCTGTATAATTTCATCATCACTTTCGAGGTATTTTATTGCGGTCCAACGAGCCGGATAACGGTCAGTGAGAACGTTGTTTTCCTCAATAAGGGCAATCAGTTTGTCTAAGGCAGGGTCAAGATCCGGCCCGTATGAGATAGAAAGGGGTTCCCACTTTTTGCCCTGATTCTCCGCAGCGCATTTTACGGTAGCTTCCATCAGACTCGGAATACCGTCCCCTGTGCGTGCAACGGTTTCTACAACAGGCACGTTCAGCAATTCAGAAAGCTTAGCAAGATCAATCTTCATTCCCTGCTTGTTCGCTTCATCCATCATATTCAGAGCAAGAACAAGTGGAGCGCCCATTTCCATCAACTGGATTGCAAGGTAAAGGTTACGCTCGAGAGCACCGGCATTGAGAACATCAATGACTACATCCGGGCGCTGATCAGCAACAACGTTACGCGCAACAATTTCTTCCATGGTGTACGCAGTAAGAGAATAGGTTCCCGGAAGGTCGATAAGATGAATTTTGTTCTCACCAACACTAGTAAACCCTTCTTTCTTATCAACAGTAATCCCCGGATAGTTGCCTACATGCTGACGCGCACCGGTGATTGCGTTAAACGCAGTTGTTTTACCGGAGTTAGGGTTACCGGCAAGAGCAACTTTGATCTCTTTAGACATGAAATATTCCTCGTATACAGAAATTTTTGTGGCAGATTATTTCTTAAACGCGTTCAACAGCGATGTAGTCTGCTTCATTATTACGCAGGGAAAGAGTAAAACCAGTAAGACGCAACGCAACAGGATCCTTTAATGGCGCGCGCCCGACAACTTCAAGTGCAGCCCCGGGAACAAGTCCCATATCACGAATTCGACGGCCGAGCTCGCCAATTGCTGTAATAGCAACTACTTTGGCCTTTTCACCTACTTTTAATTCTCGCATCGGAATAGCATTAGACATTTAACCACCCTCTATGAAATTGAAAATCTCTATCAATTAGATCCGGTAAAAAAAGTGTGCTACTTTCGCACACTGTCGGATCGTACAAAACCTTTGCTACTCTTTGTGCGAAGAGCAACTGCAGCCTGATTTTACATCTTGTGAACTTTTACCGCCGGCTGAACTACATCCACCGCAGTCGCTTCCGCAACCACAGCCTCCAGATGCACCCTTTTTTATAAAGCGACGAACAAGATAACCAGCTGCTACAGCGATAATAGCTGCAACAATAATAGCATCCGTCATTGGACACCTCCGATTACTCATCAATTAAAAAGCGTTTGTCACCTTCAGTGGACACCTCTAGCGGGTTCCACCTTGCAACAGCATAAAACACCTCTTGTTTAGAGTCATATAATTATCAGTAACCAAAACTGCTATAATGTGCCCGCAGTCTCTGTACTTTTCAAGTTTTGTTCGTTTTCTAATGGTTCACATTCTAACTTACGTGCAATGTCGTCACCCAAAGTGAGCAGGCAATCCTTTACTCTAAAGCTGCACGGGGAACACACCTCAACAACGGTACCCGGAGTAAGCCCCAGCGCGCAGAGTCGACCTCTCAGCTTCGGTTCCGAACAAAACCCTCTGATTCGAGCTTTGCAACCAGCAGGTAAGGAATTCAATTTATGCTTGCGTTTACAACATGGCATATGTGCCCCTCCAAAACGTATGACTAGTAACTATGCAAATTGAAAATGATTGTCAAGAACAATGGAAATGTAATTGAAAATTATTTTCAACTACATTCTACAGCCTTTCCGACGTAACGTTAATTTCTAAAGCATTAAGGTTAGTGATACCCTATAGATAAAGATTCCTTGCACCAGCCTCTTTCAAGCCGTATCTTTGAATGCAGCATACCCATTGCTTTTTTAACAGACTATAAGGTAACTCACAGCCTGTACAAAAATTGCAGTGGTTAGATGATATAAATAATACTCGAAATCATCGAGTCAATGCACCTTCCGCTTTTTACGAAACTTTACCAACAGGACTCACTATGCCCCCGCTGCTTTCTGTTCAGGATTTAACAACTGTTTTTCATACCACGACTCACGGTACACTTACGGCTGTTGACAACGTAAGCTTTACCATTAACGCAGGCCAATCTTTGGGCATTGTTGGCGAATCCGGATGTGGAAAAAGTGTTACCTCACTTTCCATCATGCGGCTCATTCCGACACCTCCCGGTAAAATCGTAAGCGGTAAAGTAATTTTTGATGGCCAAGATCTGCTCACTCTGCCCGAAAAAGAGATGCAACGAATTCGTGGCAATTCTATTTCGATGATCTTTCAGGAACCAATGACCTCGCTTAATCCTGTATTTAAAATTGGTGACCAGATTGCCGAAGTAGTCCGCCTGCACGAAGGTCTTGGGAAAAAACCTGCATTAAATCGAGCAATTGAACTCCTTCATCAAGTTGGCATCCCTTCTCCTGCACAGCGAGCTAAAGAATTCCCACATCAGCTGAGTGGCGGGATGCGGCAACGTGTCGTCATAGCTATGGCGCTAGCGTGCTCACCACGTCTAATCATTGCAGACGAACCTACAACAGCACTCGATGTCACCATTCAAGGACAAATTTTAGATCTTATGCATAAACTTGCAGACGATACGGGAACGGCTCTACTCCTTATTACTCATGATCTCGGTGTAGTCGCAGAAAACACTGATGACGTTGTCGTAATGTATAGTGGTCGCGTTGTTGAACAAGCAAGTACCATCAACCTGTTTAAAAATCCCCTCCATCCATATACACAAGGGCTCATGCGCTCTATTCCGACCATTCCTGAAAAAGGCACCCCGCTTCACAGAGGAATGTTGGAAACAATACCTGGAGTAGTAGCCCCGCTTTACGCCCAGCCAACAGGCTGTCGTTTTCATGAACGCTGCAAGCACACTTTCGACAAATGTAGAGAACTGGAACCGCCGTTGCTAACACCAAGTAATCACAGGGCAGTGCGTTGCTGGTTATATGAATAGCCCCAACGTCCACTCCGCAGCGCTACCCGTCTTCCATAAAAGACAAAAAAAGCCCCGTTCGAAAGAACGGGGCTTTTGATTGAATAAAACTAGCTGTGGGTTATCAAATGCTGAATTTGTTGTGCAAGTTGGTCTAACTCATCGTGATAACCTTCGAAAACAATAGTATGGGTAAAATGTGTCGTTGCATCTACAATCGTCACAACACCCGATCCTCCGTTATCGACAGCAGTTACCGTTGCATGTTCCGTTAATGATGAGGAATCCAGTACATCGCTAAAGGCAAGGCTATCATGCCCTTTTTCGTAATCTTCAATAACGGTTATTTCACCAGATTTCTGAAAGTCATGGGATGTGAACAGGAAGGTATCATCACCGGCACCGCCATTCAATATGTCATTGCCCGCGCCCCCATTCAAGGTATCATTGCCATCGCCTCCGTAAAGGTGATCATCAACTTTAACAACAGAAATGTTGTCAAGATCAATGCCATGATCTTTATTCCCCGCTCGCACTTCTTCATCATGATAAAATTTAATATCCGTCTTGCCATCACCCTCAAAAGTTACCACATGGCTTTCCCATGAATCAGAGACGCTCCCCTTAGGAATCACATGCGTTGTACCATCAACATCAACTTTAAGCCCATCGCTGCCGCCACCGCTGTTTCGGACATCGAATGTCATGATGTATTCACCCTCTGTACCAAGAATGGTGTGTGACAACTCACCATTACCACCATTATTTCGGGCATCTCCCAGATTTAAATAAACATCATTATGTCCGGGATCAGGATTGTGCAGCCAATCATAATCAGGGTTTGGAACCCACTCCCACTTCCACTCAACGTCTCCATGAAATGGCCATTCAGTATTATCCCAAGGATTTGATGAAAAATCATCACTTGCTACAGGCTGCCCCGTAATTTCATCACCACCATACAGCGTGTCGTCACCTGCACCACCATGGATAACATTCACATTAGAATCACCTATCAGGGTATCAGCATGCGCACTGCCGACAAGGTTCTCAATGCCATCCAAAATATCACCCACTGCATCGCCGTGTGTGGCACTTGCAAAATCAACCTGAGCGCCTGATAAGTTCAAATCGACATTTACGGCGTGAGCAGAGTGTTCATAGCTTACAGTATCAATACCACTATCTCCACCAGCAGTAATGGTTACTTCACCATTGACAACTGTGGCATTCCCGCCAATCAGATGGTCTGCACCAGCGCCACCGACAAGGACATCATTACCGTCACCACCAATCAAGATATCATCACCGGTGCCACCATTTAAGAAGTCGTTCCCAGAGCCTGCGTCTAACGTATCATTTCCGCCATGACCATACAAAACGTCATTACCAGCAGACTGGATGGAAACATCATCAAGATAGACGCCCTTCCAATCATAGGAGCCGGACTCTGTACTTCCATCCTGCCCAAATTCAATTCTAGTCGAGTCTGATGTTGCAACAAAAGTGATGGTATACGTATTCCATGAAGTTCCGTCTGAATCGTCAGGAGCAAAAATAAGGACATTGTCAGAATAGACTGTCCCACCATCTGAACTAACAATTGTACCGAGAATTTTTGCATAAAGTTCATCTCCTGACTCAACAGCACCAGCCTTAAATGTCAGGGTGTACGTCTGGCCAACAACAGTATCAATATCCTGGTATATATTTGTGGGATGTTCATTCGACTGATAAGGACGGTTAGGATTTGTATCAAGCTCCACAAAATAATTAGTTTCTCCAGAGACATCCCGGTGCACCAATTCTACAGAATTATCAGTATGCCAATCTTTACCAGAAAGATTAGTTTCAGCGCCGTTATCACCTGAGGAATAACTTTCGCCAGTCTCTGTAAATGAACCATCAACTATATTCGAGCTTCCGCCATCTCCATCAACAATAATGTCATTGCCTTCAGTGCCATGGAAAACATCACCACCCGAAGTACCTTCGAGCTTCAAGTCGGCATGCTCTGTTTCAACTTTAAAGACAAAATCATTATAATCAGAGCCGCCACCATCTTCAAAGCGGTAGGTATCCGAATCAGTACCAGGGTGCGCCTGCCCTGGCGATTTCATGTCTGAGATAGCATCAACAATGTCCCCGTTCGAATTCTGATACTGAACGGTTGTACCGTTATAACTCACAGAATCAAGTTTATCTTCTGTAGCCTGTGGAATCAAAAAGTACTCAACAGTTGCATTTTCCGAGGCAGAGAACTGGAGTGTAGAACCAACGTCAATATTATGAGAGTCACTCCAATCAGTATACATTGTAGTAACACCATTGGCGTCAGTAACAGCTACCACAAGAGCGTTATGCCAATCACCATTTTGACTTTCAAAAGTAAGTTTGTACTCAATCAAGTCAGGCTGGCCATTAACAGTTACATCAATAACTTTATCAACAGTTGCACCAGATGCATCAGTTGCTGTTACAGTAAATGACTCTTTCGCAGGATCACCAAAGGTTAATTCTTTAGTTGCTTCTCTGTCGTTATCAAGGTGGTACTCCCAAGTACCATTCTGAGTGTTATACGTCAGATCACCATAGACACCTACAACCTTAAGAGCAGACTCACTAGACGAATCGACCTTAGGGTCATAGGAATCTGACGATTCATTCTCGGATGTCAATTGATAGACAAGGTTAGTATGAAGCCCACCGCTTGTTTCGTCACTGCTATTGCCAATATCATTACTATCAGCATCACTAAAAGTAAGAGTACCGGATGCAGAGCTATCACCAGTGTCCCCATGTCCGGCTTCTGTTACAGAACCGCTAATATTTTCACCATCACCGAACGTTTGCCCCGTTTCCAAGTTAGTTGCACTCGCAACCTCAGGACCGTCGTTCGTGCCGTGGATCGTCACATCGATTGTCTGTACGTCGGTGCCGCCGTGACCGTCTGAGACCTCAACGGAGAAATGTTCCACATACGTATCATCGCTGCCAAGCCCCTGCACTGCGGCGTTATCCGCTACGTATTTCCAGTGACCGTCTGCATCAAGGGTCAGGCTGCCGTAGGTACCGGAGCCGTCTTCACCGTCCGCAAAGCTGAAGGTATGGTTCGCAGCTTCGCCTGTGTCAGCGTCTGTGGTCACAATCTGACCTTCGCTCAC